>CAYGTA010000039.1:0-17492 GCA_964352605.1 uncultured bacterium
ACATGTGCGAAACTCATAATTCCGATTCGCATTTAGTTTCCTCCTAGCGTGACAGCTTGACCTGTTTTCATAGATTCTTTTGCGGCCAAAGCTATTCGTAATGCTTCAAGTCCATCTTCGGCTGTAACTAAGAAGGGTTTACTGTGCTTTATTGAATCGTAAGCATGCTTTATTTCTGTCGTGTAAGGGTCTGCCGTTCCACTTGACGGTATACCAACTCGAGCTACGCCTTCTGACTCGCTAGGTTTTAGGAAGGCTTTTATGGTTTGACTATCATCACTGTTCCACTCAATAACGCCATCTTCACCTGCTATATCCATGCCAACTCGAAAGCTACCTGCTGGGTAAGCCCAGCCGCCTTCTATGAGTGCTTTTGCATTGTTTTCAAAGCTGAGGGTTACCAATGCATAGTCAGATGGGGCATCGGGGTTTTGGCTTCTTATTGACTTAGCATAGACTCGTTTTACCGGCCCTGCTAACCAGCGTGCATAATCAAAATCATGAAGCATTAAATCAACCAATAAACCACCACTTCGCGATTCATCTGTAAACCAAGCTTCGTCTCCTAGAGGTTGATACGCTACGCGTTTTAAGCGAATGACCCCCAGCTCACCTACTTGACCGCTCTCAACTGCCTCTTTAGCCCTGCGGTATTGCGGAAAAAAACGAACCACCATGGCTATAAAAAGTCTGACCTGCGCTTTTTTACAGGCGTCAATCATCTCTTTAGCATCTTCTAGATTAAGCGCTATGGGCTTCTCGCAAATGATGTGTTTACCTGCTGCTGCTGCTTGCAAAACCATATCCTTATGCAAATCTGTTGGGGTACAAATATCAATAATGTCAACATTTTGAAGAAGCGCTTCGTAACTATCAAAAACTCGAGTGTTCACTGCGTCTGCTAGCAAAAGGGCTGTACTTTTGGTCTTGGCTGTTACACCAACTAGGGTTGCGTCGGTTGCTTGCCATCCTCGAGCATGAGCGTCTCCCATGGTGCCTGCACCAACAATGCCTACTTTCATTTCTGGCACACAGGTTTCTTAAGGTCGCACTGCGTGGCTATCCTAAACTTATTATTTTTGTAGAATTGTTTTTTGCTAGTCTCGATACTCGAGCTTGCTATCTTTCTACTTAGGGTAGTATGCATGATTTTTCCTCCTTTGCTATTCATTTAACGGCTTAAACAGCTCCACATTTTGCCTTTGTTTGAGCAATCAAATGGCTTCTTTTGCATGGCGCAGAGCACCACGAGCAACAACTGTTTCTGGGTCATCTAATACTTTAAAAGTACAGTTCTTTAGGGATTCAGGCAAGCTATGGGTTTTTGCGTTTTCAAGTGCTTCATCCAAATAACAGTTATAACTAAGCACACCTCCATAAAGCGCAATTCCTGTAGGGCAAAATAAATTAATAACTGTAGCTAAGCCTAACCCAAATGCCGCGCCTGCTTCTTTTATAGCCGCAAGGGTGGTCTCCTCTTTTAAGCTGAGTCTGCTATGAATCTCTTCAGGGCTTAGTTGTAATTTAGCTCTAATGGCTGCGCCTGCCGCTAGCTGGTCAAGTGTCTTTACGCCTTCCGTGGTCGAAATAGCTATGTACCCTAGTTCAGCTGCTAACGGGTTGATACTTCTTATTGATCTTGATCCAAGTTTAATTGCAGAACCAATGCCTGTACCCACACCAATAACGACAACCGTGGCATCTTGATTAAAAAAGGATGCCGCTTCTACAAGGGCAGCTTCAGCATCATTTAAAACAGAAATAGGGCACTCGAGTACTTGACTCTTTTTGGGTGACCAATTAGCTAATTTAGGTAAAACATCTGAAGCTAAAACAGTTCCATTACCGTCAACAAGTCCGGGTATGCCAAAGCCAACCGAAGCAGCCGAGGCGTTTAGATCTTTTAAAAAGCTCAATAGTGCAGCTTCAATCTCTTCAGAACCAAAATTGGGTCCTGTCTTTATAGTGTGCATGCTTTGGCCGCCCTTGTGCTCTGCAAGCAATAAGAGCTTTGTGCCACCAATATCCACACCCACATGCATGCTATTGTCTGGCAGCATAACGGCTCACTCGAGCTTACTTTCTATCTCAACTCGTTGTCCTGTTTCAGCCGATTTCAGAAAAGCATGCATTAACTCGAGTACGTGTAAAGCTTGCTCTGCACTCGCTTTATGAGGTCTATTTTCGTTTATCGCCCAGGCTAAATCTGCTAAAGCTAAAGCCCATGACGCCTCAAATTCTTGGTGTTCTGAGACTAAAGGGAGGTCTTGCCACTGCTCTTCTTTGGCTTTTCGTGCTTGCACTTTAACACCAAAGGCATTTGGGGCTTCTAAACTTAGACTGCCTTCAGAACCGTAAACTTCAAACTTAGGTAGTTGGGTATGCCAAACATCAAAACTGGTTACAACATTAGCTAGTGCTCCTGTTGCAAAGGTAATCGTTCCTGCTATATGCGTTGGCGTTGTTACCTTAAAACGCTGTCCAGCTTTAGGCTCACTGCTAATGGTGCGTTCCGGAAAGCTTATTGCCGCCGCTGCAGTTACTGACTCTGCTGCACCTAACAGGCTTACTAAAGCTGTAAGGTAGTAAGGTCCTATATCAAACATTGGCCCTGCTCCAGGTTGGTAAAAAGATTCAGGATTGGGATGCCAGTGCTCCATACCGTGACTCATAAAGATAGCGCTTGCTGCAATGGGTTGACCAATGAGCCCCTCGGATATTGCTTGCCTAGCAGTTTGAACCGTTGCCCCTAAAAAGGTTGACGGGGCACAAGCTAACCTGAGTCCTTTTTCTTTAGCCAAAGCAACAATCTCTTTGGCATCTTTAAGGTCTGCAGTTAAAGGTTTTTCGTTATAAACATGTTTACCAGCATGTAAAGCTTGTTTAGCAATTTCAGCATGTGCTGTAGGAATAGTTAAGTTGACCACACAATCAATGTCAGGGCGTGCCAGCAAGTCTTCAACACTAAGAACCGTCGGAATGTTAAATTCAGCAGCTCGAGCTTGGGCGAGTTCTTGATTCAAGTCACTACAAGCCACAAACTCGAGTTCGTCGTAGTTTTGTGCTGACTTTAAATAGAGAGAACTTATGTTTCCGCAACCAATTAACCCTAGTCTAAGTTTACTCATATTTATACCTCTGGCTTCCAGTTAAAGTCTTTATCCATGGGGTAGCTTGGTCGCTTTATTCGTTTGTACTCTAAACGTTCAATAAACTGGTCAACGACGCCTGGACTTAAAGCTAAGTAGATACCTTTGGCTATGCGTTTTAAATCAGGTACAAGGTAGCCTACTTTGACAATTATCATTTTGTAGCTTTGAGGCTTAATACCAAGCTTTAAAAAATCTTCTTCATGGTGAAAGGGTCGTCGTTTGTGACTGATGACTATGCTTATATCTTGCGTTTTAAAGACAGCTATTCGTTCGCTTTCTTCGCTTGCATCTGCAAGCTGTAAGACCGTACCTTGAAGTTTAATAGCCTGAGTTCTGCTATCTAAACTTCCGCCTAAAGAGAGTGTGACGTTGCTACCAACACCAGCTTCATAGCAGGTATTAGTAGCTTGAGCATCGGCAATGCCTCCGAGCACTACCTTTTCAACGTTACGCTCGAGTAGTCTCTTTAAAAAGTCAACCCTGTCTCCTACCCCACCCGCTGTAGGGTTATCACCAGAATCACTTATGAATAGGCAGTCTTCTTTTTGGTCTAAAGCCCAGTCAATCGCTTCGTCTATTGACCCGTGGGGCACGCTAAATTTAAATTTTTCTCTATGATTCCAGTAATTTAAGGCTAACTTTTTTGCCTCGCGTTGCATCACAGTTTTATCGGTTCCTGTTAAAACGATGCTCGCTGTTGAGCGAGGTTCATCTGCCCAAACATAACCCACTAAAATAGATGCATCCATTATGCCTGCTATCGGGTCAATATCATTTAGACTTCCGTAGATACTTGCAGTAGGTTCGTACTCTGTACTAGTGCGCTCACCCGGTAACAGAACAGGCACAGGAATCCATACTTTTTCAGGGCGAATATGGTTTTTAATGCAGTGGGTAAGCAACTGAAAAGCTTTTGTGCGTGTTTCTAGTGTATCGACATGAGGCGCGGTGCGGTAAGCCGTAAGTATATCTAGCGTATCTATAATGCGTTGACTTAAGTTTCCATGCAAGTCATAGCTTGCTGCTAACAGACAATCTTCACCGACAACAGCTCTTGCTGCTGTGTACCAATCTCCTTCAGCATCATCCATACCTTCAACATTCATGGCGCCATGCATATCAAGGTAAAGACCATCTAGTGGTAATGACGCTTCTAAATAGGACAAAAAAGACTGCTTAAACGCTTCATAGGTTTTACGCTCAACCCTACCTCCAGGCAAAGCTCTGGCACGAAAGGTTGGCAGAATGGTTGCACCGCAATCTGTTAAAAAAGGATACCGCTCTTCATCTAAAACGGCTTGTCCTTCTTGAATAACAAAGTCTTTTTTTGTACTAAGAATGGGTGAAAAGGTGCAGCATTCCGTAGCTATACCACCAATTGCAATCCGCATGTAAACCTCCTATGTTGCAAGCTGAGCCCGAGCGCATTCTTGAGAACTCATTAATTTATAAATAAAAGGAAGCAAAGTAAAAGCCTTTCCGTTTAAATCAATAGCAAACCCTATCGGCGCGGTGTAACCCCTGCTGGAGTTTGTTAAGCGTATTATCGGGTTTAGAATAAGACGCTAAGAAATGTCTTAGCGTCTTATTTTTCAATGTCAGCTTCCTTAATCACTGTAGAGTAAAAGCCTTCGCATTGATGAAAAAAGTTAGCATTCACATTTGTTCCTTTCAAATCAGTCTTTATAAAGTTACCTAAAGACTTACTTTTTGGTGAACTTATTGGCAATAACAATAAGGGCAATTAAAACAAGACCCACAACTAGTGACATAACAGAAACAACATACTCTGCCGTTCCTTTAGGCACAAAAAAAACTAGAAAAGTTGAGGTTAACGTTATAAACATTGCCATTCTGAAAAAGAGTCTAAGAAAACCAGAATTCATGCGAGCTTTTTATCCTCAAAAAACTCGAGCCCTTTACCTTCAGTCAAGGGGATGCAAGCAATTTGCACATCATCCTGCTGAGGTAAAGAAGCCAACACCGGTAGAGATTTATCGCATACATTAGGCGAAAACCAAGGGCAACGCGGATGAAAAGTACAGCCTGAAGGCAGCTCTGTTAAGCGTGGAATATCTTCACTTCTGAGACGAATTTGTTCTTTACTACGCGTTTTATCTGGATCGGGTTCAGGAATAGCAGACAATAGACTTTTGGTATAAGGATGTTGTGGATTAAGGGTAATTTCTGAAGTCGGTCCAAATTCAACAACACGGCCTAAATACATAACCGCAATGCGGCCTTGCCAAGCAAAGTATTTAGCAAGGGCTAAATCATGGGTAATAAATACAAACGTCACACCTAGCGTTTCACGCATTTCCATAAGCATGTTCAAAATGCTAATACGAATAGATACATCAACCATGCTTACAGATTCATCTGCCACAATCACTTTAGGATCAGTCGTCAGAGCCCTAGCAATGCTCACCCGCTGACGCTGCCCACCAGAAAGCTGGTGCGGATACTTATCAATCACATCTCGTACAGGCGTTAAGCCTACAACTTCTAAAAGCTCCTCAACACGCTTTCTAGCTTGCTGTTTTGTTTGCACAATTTTATGTCTAAACAACGGAAAGCTTAAAGAGTTATAAATAGTATGCGTAGGATTGAGTGAAGCGTAAGGGTCTTGATGAATAATTTGCACACTACGCCGATAATGCGTGTACTCAGCACCCTTGAGGGTAGAAACATCTTTCCCTTCAAAGAAAAGCTGCCCGCTGCTAGGTGCCAGTAAACCCGTCAAAATCTTACCGCTCGTAGTCTTCCCACAGCCCGACTCACCCACCAAACAAAGATACTCGAGCTCCCTTACCATTAAATCAATATCCTGCAAGACAGGTATTACGGTTCGACCTTTTTTAAAAGAACGACTTACTTTTTTAAATTCTAGGATGGGACGTGTCATTAGCTTGCCTTCTCCCATAATCCTTGCCTCGCCTCAATAACTTTTTCTGGAAACCAACAAGCAACCTTATGATCTTTTTCAAAAACCTTAAATTCAGGTTTTTCTTGCGAACACTTATCTTCAGCAAAAACACATCTAGGGTGAAACTTACAGCCCGAAGGCGGATCAATTAAATCAGGAGGATTACCTTTAATGCTAGTTAACTCAGTTTGTCCACGCTCGAGTCTTGGTACAGATTGGAGTAACCCAAGTGTGTAGGGGTGAAGGGATTCATAAAAGATTTCGTCTACTTTGCCGAGTTCAACCATTTCACCTGCGTACATGGTGGCGACTCTGCTTGCCATTTCAGCTGCAAGTGCCAAATCATGGGATATAAAAATAATGCTAAAACCGAGGCGTTCTTGCATTTCTTTAAGAACATCAATGATCGCTCGTTGCGTTAATATATCTAGCGCTGTGGTGGGTTCATCTAAAATAACAACTTTAGGGTCAAGTAATACGCCTAAGGCGAGCAGGGTGCGCTGTTTCATGCCTCCTGATAGCTCGTGGGGGTATGAGTCTAAAACGCGCTCAGGGTCAAGCCTTACGAGTCTTAGTAACTCTAAGGCTCTATCTAATACTTCTCGCCTGTTGTACCAACCATGAGCTTTTGCGGTATCAAAAAATTGTTCTTTTACTTTTAAGACAGGGTTAAAGGCATTTTGTGCGCCTTGAAAAACCATTGCGCAATCTTGCCAACGAAAGGCTCGCATGCGTTCATCATCAAACTCAAAGACATTTTCCGTTTTGCCGTCACGCACATAAAACGCTTTGCCGCTTGTAATTTTAGCGGCTCTAGGTAGCATTTTGATTAGGCTTAAACTTACCGTTGTTTTACCACTTCCACTTTCACCTATAAGCGCTAATGCTTCTCCTTCATGCAAGTCAAATGAAACATGGTTGGTTGCTTTAACATTGCCTCTTGCAACTTCATAAATAATTGAGACATCTTGAACACTAAGTACAAGTTTATCTTTCATATTTACACTCATGTTTAAACCTCGAAGTAGGTGAGTTGATTGCAGCAAAGGCCTTTGGTCTAAGCGCACAGTTTCCCACACTTAAAGGCAATTTTGACTTAGACTGAAGCAAACCGATTGAATACCTCATGTTAAATCTCACCCTGCCCTTAATCTTGGATCAAAGAGTTCTTCAAGGGAGCGCGAAAAAAGAACAAGACTCACTTGAAAAAAGGCTATTGCCAAAACAGGGGCTAAGAGCATGGCGGCACTGTCTGCATTAAAAAGTGTGCCACGACTGCGTCCAAAGTACAGCATGACTCCCCAAGTGTAATCATTAATAGGTGCCATGCCTAAAAAGATGAGGCCAATCTGGTCATACATTGCACTTGTGATTGAGATAACAAAATTAATAGCTACAAAGCTCATCATATTGGGTAAAATTTCTTTAAAAATAATGTGAGCTTGGCTTAAATCAAGTGCAACGGCTGCCTCAACATAATCCCGCTCTTTAAGGCTTAAAACTTGCGCCCTCACCGCTCGCATAAGGGCAGGCCAAGCAAGAAGTCCAATGAGTGTGGCAAGTAGTAGCCAATTGGTTAGGCTAATAAGGGCTGCCAAAACAATGAGAAGGGGGAACCGTGGAATAACAATGATGAAATTAGCAATAGCAACCAGTACACGGTCAAGCAGGCCACCAGCCAAAGCTGCAACTGTGCCCAAAACAAAGGCAATTAAGGTTGAAATAAGTCCAGCGGTTACGGCCGTAATAATGAGTATGCGCCCCCCATTAATGACATGGGTAAACATATCGCGACCTTGCGTATCTGCGCCTAATAAAAGACTGGGGCCAAGTTTAGGGTTAGAGATCGTCAAGTGCGCATAATCTGCTTGAAAGTAGCGATTCTCTGAGTCAATTACAAATCGATCCGCAAGCTTAGAAAACATAATGAGTGCGTCGACTTCACCTTCAGCGAGACCTTTGAGTGCGTCAGGAACGCCTCTACTACTGCGCCATCTATAGGTTTCCACAGCAATGGTATCTGCCTCATTTGAGTCAGCTAAGAAGTCTGGCCCACCTGTTTTATCAAGAACACCCACAGTTTGGCCTTCTAGATCAGCCAGAGTTTGAAAGCGCTCTTTATCTTCAGGTCGGGTCAGCAAAATAAGTCTAGAGCCCGGCGGAGAATTAATCTGATCTAGTTTGACATCGTTATCAAAGTCAACAAACCATTGCCCTATCGTTATAAGAAGCAAATAAAAAATGAGTCCACAAAAACCCACAAAGCCAGCTTTATTTTGCCAAATAAGTTTCATAAAACGCATCTTAGCTATCTCCTGCTACGCGTACACGTGGGTCAAGTCGACTGTAAAGCAAATCTGCGAGCATGTTAGAAAACACTACCGCCATTGTAATCATGAGCAAAACACCTTGCATGGAGGTGTAATCACGCTGGCTAATTGACCAAAACAAAAAACTCCCTAATCCTTTATAGATAAACAATTCTTCAACAATGACACTACCTCCAATAACAAAACCAATATTTATGGCCAGAAGAGTAAAGAGTGGCAATGAGGCATTTCGACCTACATAAGCAGTAATAATTCTTCCTTGCGGCAAACCTCTTGCTCTAGCAATATTTACGTAGTCTTCACCAAGTGTACTGGTAGTCGAACCTCGCATAGCCAACACCCAAAAGCCAACAGTTCCCATGACATAAGTCAAAATAGGTAACATGGCATGCTTAATTACACTAAAAATAAAAGTCGCATTAAAGCCCGGTTCTAAAGTGGGGTTATAAGTACCTCGAAGCTCACCAACACTAAACCACTGAAGCTGCACCCCAAAAATTACTATAATCATAAGCCCCCAAATATAGTCAGGTACCGCACCCAAAATAGAAGCAACAAAAGAAATAAGATTATCAATCCAGCTATTACGATAGTAAGCTGCAACCATTCCCATAAAGATACCTACCGTGAAACTCACCAACAAGGCTGAACCTACACAAAAAACCGTCCAAGGTAAGAACCTAAGTATCTGATCAAGCACTCTTGTACCAGAAGATGTTATGGACTCTCCCAAATCACCCCTTAGGAGCTGCCCGATATAAACAAAATACTGCTCAACCCAGCTAGCATCTGGGTCAAATTTAAATTGTGAAGCAGCCCGATTATAAGCATCTTCATAAGTTAAATTTTCTAAATTAATAAGGTAATTAACGTATATTTCAACAGGATTACCCGGCATAAGCCGAACCAAAAAGAAAATAAAGGTAATCACTGCCCAAATGGTAAAAATCGACTGAATAAGCGTACGTAAGGTGTAATTACGCCAAATCTTTTGCAGCAACGCAAAAAAAATATTTTGAGAAACAGACGGTGATACTTGCATAAGAATAAAGAAGTTAAAAGTTAAAAGAACGAACCCCTTTTAGCTTTCACTCGAGTCATCACCTCCTTAGGGTAGCCAGCATGAAATTTAATCATGGATAAATTCATCCATACTAACAACACGTTGCTCGAGTCTTGCTTGTTCAGCAGCAAAGACCATCAGGTGGCTTTCTAAACTAACATCAGGTCCTGATAGAAGCTTACTTTGATCACCTGATTGTATGGCTTCAATAAAGTTTGAAACGAGCCCTAGGTCGCCCCCTCCGTGTCCTTCGGTTACGGTATTAGTGCCAAAAACATCTTTTGAAGTGTCAATGGTTCTTTCTTCTCGTGTCAAGAAATCTGTAATATGAATAAGAGTTCCGTCACCTTTTATTTCACCAAGTGTCCCAAATATGCCTGTTTCTCTGTGGCGCTCTTTGGTAAACGCGGTCATGGTGAAAGAAGCTGTTTTACCACTCTGAAATTGCATATTCACAACTTGGTGGTCAACTACGTCATTATCACATTCAAAAACGCAGCGTCCATATGGACCACTGCGTAAAGCTTCAGTGACACTCTCAATTGTGGGGTTTAAAGCCAAAATACTGACAGGTGTACCTAACTCACCTTGCTCAACACGTTCTAAATATATTTTCTTTGCAGAGTAAGCACAATTTTCTTCAAAAGCACAATCAAGGCACCTTACGGCGTCCCCTGCTTCACTAGGTTTATTTTCTTTCTTAAAATAAGTTAAATTACCAAACGAAGAAACCACCTGACAAGGTTCGCCCATAATATAGCGAAGCCAATCAATATCATGACAAGATTTAGCCAGCAACATAAAAGATGATTTTTCGGTATTCCCCCAGTTACCCCGCACAAACGAATGCGCCTGATGCCAGTACCCTAAAGGCTCGAGTCTTTGTATGGAAACAATATCTCCTATGACAGCTTCATCTAGTAGAGCTTTTAAAGCTCTAGTGTAGGGTGTGTAGCGAAGTACATGGCCTACTGCCATCATAATGTTGTTTTTCTTGACAGCTTCAACAATGCTTATGCAATCTTTGGCGGTGGGCGCCATGGGTTTTTCTAGTAAAATATGATAGCCAAGCGCTGCAAAGGCTAGGGCGGGTTCGGTGTGCATTCTGTCTTGAGTTGTTATGATAACAGCATCTGCTAATTTTTCTTTGCTTGCTATTTCTCGCCAATCACTAAAGCAATTTTGGGTACTAATTTCATGTTTTTCTGCGAAGGCTTCCCGCACATTCTGCCTAGGTTCGGCAACTGCAATTACATTTGCTAAGTCAGGGTTTTTAAGGGCATAGTTAGCATAGACATTTCCGCGATTACCTGCCCCAAGTACAATTAGGCGTACAGCTTGGCTCACAACTCACCTTTCGAAAAGCATGTTTTACTCTTAATGATTAAATGATTTAACGCTAAAACTATTTCATAAGCAATATTTATAGTAGGTTTTTATATAAGTCTAAAAGGGTGAAGCAAGTTCACCCTTTTTTGTAACATCTCTCAATAAAAAAACTTAGTTATTGGGTGTAATCATGCCCGTAAGAATCATGTAAGGCATAAAGTGATCTGCACCTGCATTTAGGTAGACAGCATCTTGACCTTCTGGGGCATTTAACGCTGTTCGGTTAATTGGGTTATTACCGTAACGCTCCCAAAGAGGTACAGCTGGAAGTAACTCGTTGTAAGCAACAGCAAGCTGTGTTACTGCTGCACTAATGGCTTCAGTATCATTACCCTCACCTGACTGAACTGTTAGGTCAAGTAAGTTAATTTCTCCACCTGAGTAGCTAACGTTAGGATCAAATTTCATACCACCGCCAGCGCCTTCGCCACCTAGTTCACCCGCACCATTGTAACGACGGTAAGCTTCTAGGTAAGACTGATAGGCAAAAGGACTACCTGTACCCCAGTTGCGAATGGCAAGTTCAAAGTTACTGTCGTAAACCTCTTGAACATGCTGCTGGAACTGTACGCCACGCGCAGTAATTTCAATACCGAAGTCATTAAGTGCCTGTGCAGCATTTTCTGCAGCAGCTGACCAGTCAGCAAATTCAGCAGGGAACGTAAGTTCAAAAGCAAGGCGATCACCAGCAGGGTTAACCCAAACGCCGTCATTACCTTTTGAGTATCCATTTGACTCTAAAAGCTCAGCAGCACCTTCAGGATTAAAGTCATAAGTATTAAGTGAATCAAGTACATCTTGGCTTACATAAGTTCCAATAAGGTTATCACTCATGCCAGCCATATATTCAACAGCCACACCAGATTCACCAAGACTAACAAAACCATTTTCTTCACGGTCAACGACATGAGCAACTGCTTGACGAAGCACGGGGTCACTCAAAGCTCCTACACTATGATTAAAGTAAATAGCAGGACCATTATAGTAAGGATTACGAATAATATCTAAGCCCTTAGCAATATGAGCTTCTTCTTGAGCGGGTGCAAAACCATGTGTAGCGTACCAGAGTTGCCCATCTTGTAAGAGTGGGAATACTGTTTCGGTTTCACCATTCCACACAACAGCTTCATCAAAAGCTACGGAAGCTGAACCAATACCACCTTCATTTTTAGTAAGTAGAACTCGAGCGTCATCTACATCACTAATCATAAAAGGGCCGCCTGAGACTAGTGAATCTGGGCGAAACGATGTTAAGCCTTCAAGTGCAGCACTAAATTCATCGCTATCACTTGCTGCGCCAGATGCCATAAGTTCCATGGCTTGGCTTGAAAATTCACCGTATATGCTAGCAGGACGCAAGTTCTCAACCAATATCAAGCGCTCACTTGCTAGTGAGGGTTCACCTAGTGTGAATTTGGCTGTTAAGTCATCAACAGCTTCAACGCTTTCAAGGTTGTCCCAAACTGACCAACCTATAAGGTAACCTGTGTTAAACGTAGCAACAAGATCAGCTGAAGTAACTGGGCTGCCGTCGCTCCATGTGGCGCCGCTCACCAAAGTGACGCTATAGTTGCCATCTTCGTCAAATCCGAAGGACTCGGCTGCAATGCCAGCATAAGCACCTTCTGCCCACATATAGACAGCTAAAGGTGGCTCCATTAAATCTTGGTAAATTCCTAGGCTAATACGACCACTAGCGTAGGTGTTAAAGTGACCATCTGGGGGGAGTTGGTAAGGCCAAGCAACGTTGATTGTTTGTCCAAAAGCGGGAATGGCTAAAAGCAAGCTAACAATAAGAAAAAGTAGGGTTCGTTTCATCAGTTTTTCCTCCTAAGATTGATTTCCGACCGTAAAAAATAACCAGAGATTTGTTAGATGGGGCCTCCTTTGATTATGAACTATCAACACTTGTGAGCTTCAAAATAAATATAAAATAAGACAGAATTCCGTTACCGAATTCCCATCGCCCATTTATTTATTTTTAGCTACAAGTATAGCTTGGCGGACTATACCAGTCTTATACCAGCTGTGTCAATTTGAAGCAAAGGCTAAGGTTTTAAACATCATTAATTTTTGCTTTGTAGCCACTTCTTAATACAAATCTCCGCAAGTGGCCACGACTAAAACAGCTCCTTATTGCCAAACGATCTTGAGCCAGTGATCTCATCAAGCTAACTAACTTTGATAAATACTCGAGCTTAAATGATCAAGCCAAGCCAGATAAGCTTATTTCAAAAAACAAGGAAATCAAAAACGACAAGTCTTCAAACTAGCTAAACTTTATAGTTTTCACTATTGAGAGCCAAACAAACCTGCTACCATAACAGCATGTTATTTAGTCGAGAAATACTCGAGCAAAACGAAGCTAAAAGCTTAGCGCCTTACGCGAGTCTTGCTGCCAAATCTCGTGGCCGTATTTACCCTGAAAAGGAAAGTAAATACCGAACGGCTTACCAAAAAGATCGTGACAGAATCATTCATACTTCAGCGTTTAGAAGGCTCGAGTATAAGACGCAGGTTTTTGTTAATTACGAGGGGGATTATTATCGCACTCGCTTAACACACACACTTGAAGTGGCGCAGGTTAGTAAAAGTATTGCGAGGGCTTTAGGTCTTAATGAGGATTTAACTGAGAATATTGCCTTAGCGCATGATTTGGGTCATCCACCTTTTGGTCATGCGGGTGAGCGCACCCTTAATCGCTTGGCACGTGATGCAGGTGGGTTTGACCATAATAAGCAGTCCCTGCGGGTTGTTACGTCTATTGAAGAGCGCTACGCAAGCTTTCCGGGGCTTAACTTAAGTTGGGAAACGCTTGAAGGCATTATGAAACATGAAACGCACTACGAGGTTCCTGATACAGATTGGGAGCCTGATAAACAACCCAGCTTAGAAGCACAGGTTGTACATATTGCTGATGAAATGACCTATGACACGCATGATCTTGATGACGGTTTGCGCAGTGGCTACTTAACACCTGAGCAGATTATGACAGTGCCTTTGGTTGCTGAAATGATGGAGCAACTTAAGATTAACCCAAAAAAGTTCAATGACAAATCGCAATCACGCTTAATTCGAGAGTTGTTAGGCCATATCATTGAAAATGCCGTTGAAACAACCCACGCTCAGCTCGAGCTTTTTAACATAAACACCATTACGGATGTTCGTACCTGCTCACAGGTTCTGGTTGCTTCTTCGAATGAGGTTCAAGCGAAATTGGCTGAGCTAAAGAAATTTCTTTATGATAATTTTTATTTTCATTATCGTCTTATTCGCATGACCAATAAAGCTGACATGATTCTGGAAAGAATATTTGAAGCTTATATGGCTGCGCCTAAAATGCTACCGCGCACGGTTCAGCAGGCTGCCGATAAACGAGGGCTAATGCGCTCCGTTACAGATTACCTCGCCAGCATGACAGATCGTTATGCTAATGATGAATACAACCGTCTATTTGACCCTTATACTAGAACTTAGCTGAAATTTATTTTTTCCTGACAGGCTTTATGGCAAAGCCTTGCTAGCATACTGCTATGTTTCGTAGCGCGATTACGCTTCCCTTTAAAATTCTAGGTATTCCCATTAAGTTAGACATGTCTTTTTTGCTTGTCTTGCCTTTATTTGCTTTTCTAATTGGCTCACAAATTCCAACCTATGTCCAGCTTTTTGCTAGAGGTGTTGATGCAACTGCCATTCAAACAGGTGCAACGCCTTACATTCTTGGCTTAATTGCTGCCATTGGTCTTTTTAGCAGTGTTCTCATTCATGAACTGGGGCACGCTGTCACGGCTAGATATTATAAAGTCGAAACCAAAGAAATCACGCTTTGGTTTTTAGGTGGTCTTGCTCGCTTTGATGAGATACCTAAGCAACGTGGTGCAGAAGCCGTAACCGCTATCGCAGGACCCATTACAAGCATGCTTCTAGCAGGTATTTTCTTTTTACTCTACCGTAGTGTTTCAGGCAGTACTGCCATTCTGTTCATCTTTGGTTATTTAGCCACAACCAACTTTGCGCTAGCTATTTTTAATTTACTACCGGCTTTACCTTTAGATGGCGGGCGGGTCTTGAGATCACTTTTAGCTCTACGTTTACCCTATGTCAGGGCTACCCAAATATCTGGCAATATTAGCCGCATTCTAGCTATTCTACTAGGCATTTATGGCCTTTTTACAGGACAGATATTCTTACTTGCCGTTGCCTTCTTTATATACAATGCCGTCAACGCAGAAACGAAACATGCAGTTATAAGTGAAGGGCTAGACCACCTTTTCGTAGCTGACCTTATGACTAAAGATGTAAGTACCGTCTACCCTGACATGCCCCTAAGTCAATTTGAACGCATGATTTACTACAGACATTTCACAGGCTACCCTGTGGTTAGTAATGACAATAAAGTTGTTGGCTTTGCAAAATTACAAGATGTTAATCAATTTCGTAATGAAGACGGTGTTATTACAGAGCAAAAAACAATTTCAGATATCATGACAGAAGTCGAAAGCATTCCAAGTACAGAAAGCGCTACAAACGCTCTTAAACGTCTAGCGAACAGCCCCGTTGGCAGATTTGTTGTGATCAATGAAGCAGGACAAATGGAAGGTCTCGTTAGCAAAACAGACCTCATGAATGTTATTACAAAAGCTGCCACAGCTAAATAACTGAGCTGTAACAAATTGCATGCATGTATTAAAGCACTAAACCACGACCTTCAAAGCTCTCTAAACAAAAGCTCAATCCATTGAGTTAATTCTTCACTTACAGCTAAAGCTTGGCTTTCTGCTTTAGAGTACCAACCTAAACTAGGGTCAGACTCGAGTAAATAGCCTCTATAACTAGCTACAGGCTTGGCAAAGTAAATCAAATCAATATGCTCATGGTTTTCACCAATAGACTCGAGTTGTATGCCGCGTGGTCGTACGAGTTGCTGTGGGTCTTTTATTTCGAGTGTTTTTTCGCCTACGAGGGTTATGTCTACACCTGATTCTTCTTTAACTTCACGCAGTGCTGCTTCATCTGGTAGTTCGTTGGCTTCTATGTGGCCACCGCAGGGTAGCCACATGTTTAATTTCTTGTGTTTATGAAGCAGGGTTTTGTTTTGCCATAAGACAAAGACCGCTACGGTAAAGTCTCTTGTTAGCTGTTCATTTTGTGTCACATTAAGCCATTTGTAAAGGAATATTGTCTAGCTTTTGACCTTTTACATTTGCGTAAAGGGTGTGGGGTGTACCTGTTTCAACGGTAACGTCATAAAGTCCCATACGGTTTATTTGTGTTTTTGGTACGAGCACCGTGTGGTTTTGGTCTGAGCGCCCCATTATGTAGTCACCTTTAGCATTAACATCTTGAATCAATACACGTATGTCTTTACCAACAAAGCGCTTGTTTGCTTGGTGAGAGTATTCTTTTTGTTTTTCTATTAACCGCTGAATGCGTTCTGACTTTACGCTTTTTGGCATGTCATCAAAATGCTTGTAGCTTGGCGTACCGGGTCTAGCACTATAAATAAACATAAAAGCGTGTTCATAAGCAACTTCGTCATAAAGACTCATGGTTAAGTCAAAATCTTCTTCTGTTTCACCCGGAAAGCCAACAATAATATCTGTTGAAATAACCACATTTTCGACTTTTTCTCTAATTTCGCGAATGATGTTCATGTAGCGCTCTCGCTTGTACTCTCTTGCCATTCGTCTTAGAACTCTGTCACTACCTGATTGCACAGGCAAATGAATGAAGTTGCAAATATTTTGGGTTTCCGCAATAGCATCAATAACATCTGACGTGAAATTCATAGGGTGACTGGTCGTAAATTTAACTCTTGGAATACCTGTAGACGCTACCAAACGTAATAATTCTGCAAAGGATGGCAGTGAGTCATCGCCTAAACCATAACTATTTACATTTTGACCTAACAAATAAATTTCTTGCACGCCTGCTGCCTGCATGGCTTCGGCTTCTTTCATTATGGCGTCAACCGGTCGAGATACTTCAGGACCACGCGTTGTTGGCACAATACAGTAAGTGCAACTATGATTGCAGCCACGCATAATCGTTAAATAACCTGTTTGCCCTGTGGGTGCTGGGGTTATATAGGTATCTAAATCAGATTTAAAGTCAAGGCTTCTGAAGTGTTTTTTGCCTGCTTCAACAGCTTCAATGGCTGGTAAAATATCTGTAATCGCACCAGGACCAAGCAGAATGTCTACATCGAACTTTTCAGCTATCTCCTGGCCTTCTTCAAGCTGCGCTAGGCAGCCCATAACGCCTACCGTAAGGTCACGACCTGCTCGCTTATCACGGCGATACTCACCTAAAACCGAAACAACTTTTTCTACAGGTTTACCGCGCACCGCGCAAGTATTAAGGATAATCAAATTAGCATCACTTGGTTGATCTACCAAATGATGTCCCCCTGAAACAAGTTCAGATTGAATGGTATGCGTATCATACTCATTCATCTGACAACCATAAGTTAAAACATAAGCACGCATTTTCTCACCTTAAAAAGCCGTTTACACGATCCTGTAACTGGCTTGCAGTCTAATACTATAGCGTGCAAGGCGCCAAAAACAAGCAAGATGATAAACAAAAACCGCTAAGCAGCTTATTTCTTTCTTGAAGAATGCGAATACTAG
>CAYGTA010000040.1:0-2701 GCA_964352605.1 uncultured bacterium
ACAGCTCTTGGAAATGCTAGTACATCAAAGTGGCAAACTAAGCTTAAATTCACTACCTTCATTGAGGCTTGACTCAACTGAAATGTGACCCTTGTGGGCTTCAACAATAAGTCGAACCAAATAAAGTCCTAAACCTGTACCTACAGCCTTAGTGTCGCCACGCTTGTATTTCTGAAAAAGTTGTGCTTGTTGCTCTTCGCTCATACCGTAGCCGTTATCTTTAACTGAAAATAACAAGCTATCAGCTGTTTGACTTAAGCTAAGTACAACCTTGCTTTTAGAAGGTGAATACTTAATTGCGTTGGTAAGCAAATTACTCATAAGACGACTTATAAGATCAGCATCTACCTTGGCTTCCAAAAAACTGGGTGCATCCACCTGAATAACAGTTTGCTTATGACTAGCTTGCGCACTCACAGAAGCCACCGCGTAACGCAATAAATCAGCAATATTGCTTGCAACTAAGTCAAGTTCAAAAGATTCAGACTCGAGTTTGGATATATCTAAAAATGCGTCTGTCATGCGCCGCATGCGGGCAGCTTCGGTACTAATAATGCCTAGGTGTTCTTGGGCGTCTTTGGTGCTGCCTGATAACAGCAAATCAGCAAAACCTTGAATGCTGGTTAAGGGTGAACGTAAATCATGAACAACCATGGCAATCATGTCTTGGCGTTTTTGATCTAGTTCACTGAGTTTGCTTAGGTCACTTACGGTGCCAGCTACGCCTCTAACTTCGCTGCCACTACGCACAACTTGTAAGTTAAGTAAGACAGGTCGCTCATGTTTGCGTTCGGTTAAGCCTAGCTCTAAAGACTGCCCTTGTTCGACCATGTTTACATATTCTTTCTGAAAAGTTTCAGCTTCAATTGCTAGACTGTCAGAGATGGTTTTGAGCATGTTTTTTTCATCACCAAGTAATCTGCGTGCAGCCGCATTTTTATAAATGCTATAACCGTAGGGGCTCATAATAAAAACGGCTTGAGGCAAGCTTTCTAAAAGGGCGCCCAACCAGCCGCGTTCGGCAGCAACTAAGTCACTAATCATGCTGAGCGCTGCGAGTTTTGCTTCACTAGATTGACTGTTTTGTGGCCAAACGGTTGTAGCTAATGTATTGGCTTGAGTGCGTAACTGCTGATAGCGAGCAAGCTGACTAAAAGTATGCACAGATGTTTTAATTAAGGCTTGTAAATGAGGAGGGGGTGGAGCAGGTAAACTAAGGGCTAGCACGCCCACCGTTTCATTAGCAAGCTGTAGAGGTTCTGCTAAAAAGTGGGGTTTTGTTCCTTTAGTTAGAGAAACTCTCTGTTCAAAAGCTTGATCAGCAATGGCTAGTAAAGCGTCACTAACTATGCCTTTGGTGACCCGCTCAGAAGCATAAAAGAGCAAACCTGCCTCAGCACTTAGACCCCTTGTTAAAGACTCGAGCATGTCGGGTGCATCTGTTATGTATCCTTTGGGTGCAAAGCCTTGTACAAGTGAAAAGTCATTAGTGGTACTACTGGGGCTAAGCGTTGTGTTGTCTAAAAGTTGCATGAGTTTATGGTTGAGGTCTTTATCTAGGCGTTTAAGCTGATCGTAACTTGTGTTTATGTAAGCTACCGTAAAAATAACAATAAAGCTTAAGGGGCTAATAAATAGACCTTGTAAAAATAGAAGGAAAGTGATGGTAAAACTGGCTATGCAGGCAGCTAAGGTATAAATAAGCCCTCGTTTTTTATGGCTTAAGAAGGGCGCAAGAAGACTTGCGGCAATTATTAATGCAGCCATCACAAACGCATTTAAAGGGCTTAAGCGACTGTGCAGTAGACTGTAAAGCTGATTTGCATTGACCTCAACCCCTGGCATTTCACCAAAAGCAGTTAAAATCTGATCACGATCTGTACCTTCGAGCGTGACGCCGAGTAGTACAAGTTTGCCTTGCACATCACTATAAGCAAACTGATTTCTGTAGATATCTAAAAAAGAAAGGCTCGGAAAGCTTGTTTTAGGACCCCGATAATCTATCAGTACAGGTTGATTTAAATTACGTTGTGAGCGAAGCCCTGCAGCTTCAAGGATAGCGAGTGAAAATGATGGCAGAGTAGCATCTGAAAAGCGAATTTGAGGGCGAAAAAAATGGGCTGACTCTTGTAGTTCTAGTACGCCCCTTTGGGCATCTTGCAGTAAAGGATGAAAGACAAGATGATCTTCACTACTTAAAGTACTAGCGTCTTGACGACTCGGAGCTGACCTAACAAACGGTAAGACCACACGGTCATTAAGGAGCGCTTCTGCTAAAGCCAAGTCAGCCTGCACGTCACTACTTTGCTCAGGAAAAAAAATATCTAAACCCACTGCTAGCGCGCCCGCAGTAAGCAACTGCTCAACCACTCGAGCGTAAAACCGTCTGTCTAGTTCACCTATTCTGTAAGGGTAAGCTTCTAAAAAACGTGCATCTAAACTAACAATCAAAATGTCATTTTGTTCAGCTTGTTGCCCTCTTAAACGAAAGTAGGCATCAAGCATAAGTTTATCTGCTGGATTACTAGGGCTAAAAATATAAAGACTTGCTAGGCAAAGTGCAAGCAAAAAACTAATGAGGCTAATTTTTTTAAAGGCCACCTTAAGGCTTGATTATAAGGGGTTTACTTGTAATCATGCCATTACCTAGCTCAGCACTAAGTGTTAAGTCAAGAGCTTCAGATAAATCTAAATCTCTTTT
>CAYGTA010000040.1:2801-16815 GCA_964352605.1 uncultured bacterium
CTAGCTCAGCACTAAGTGTTAAGTCAAGAGCTTCAGATAAATCTAAATCTCTTTTGCTTAAGACAAACTCAAAACGATTTTGTTCATTAGCCAAAGTATCTAAACTTAAATTCAAACCAGCAAGCGTGACACTCGAGCCTGCTGTGGCAACCCCTTCAATTAAGAAGCTGGTACTTGTTTCTCGAATTAAGGCATCTAAAAATAAGTCGGGGCTTTCTTTCATGACAGGAAAGGTCTTCTCAGCAGCAACCCCATTTTCACCCGCTCGAGCTGTCACTCGAACTAGGTTAAAGCCACTTAGTAAAGGAATAGTGCTACTAAAATTACCATCTTCGCTACTTAAGGCCTGACCATTGACCGTAATAAGTGTTTCGGGATCAGTTTCACCTAGTAGTGTAAAAGAACCATCTTGAGCTTTAAAGGAAAGCTCAGGGAAAATCAAGGTAGGGGCATTAAGTAGGCGATCTTGCGCTAAGTTCATTTCGTCTAATGCATCAAGCCTTAAACTCTCAACCCCAGCATTAGGGTCAAACTGTTGACCTTCATCGACAAGCGTTTCTTCAAAACCAATCGTGCTTGAGACTAAACCTTCAAATGTTTTTATGAGTGCAGGTTCAGCTTCAGAAGCAGCATCAAGTCTAAATTTGGTACCCCGAACTCCCGCTATAAGACCAGGTGTTTCAATTTTAAAAGGTTGCTCCTCAGTATCAACAATTACCCAAATTTTGCCGTAACGCAACTCTAAAACAGTCTGGCGTAATTCAGAACCATCAGCTTTATCTTCTAAATCTTCAAGCCTAGCAAGCAGCAACTCAGTGTCTGCTTGTAAGCGAACCACATTACCATCATCAAACCTAAGCTCAAGCCAGCTATCAGCACCCGTGCGCACACTCGAGCCAACCCCAACAACGCTATCAATAAGGCTTGCTTGCCAGTCTTCCCCTAAACTAAGTTCAGCTTGGCCTTGCAGACCAATAACTCGAGCGTTGCCTTTGCCGAGTAAATTGAAGTTTCTGTACCAGGGGTCTTGCTCGGTAAAGGTCGAGAAACTTGCTTCACCTTCAGGGCTAATGCTTAGTTGCTGGGCAGGTTTTAAGCTTACATAATTAGCAACAGTTGCTTGGCCTGATAAAACAGCAACCCGCCAGCCAAATTCATTTTGATCTAAACGCGCTTCACCCGAAATGCGCACATCTTCAGCTAAAGCTAACTGCCACGCATTGATATAAGCTTTACCTAACACGAGCTTTAAACCCTCAGCTTGATTGGTTAGCTCACTGTTACTCGCTAGCTTAATAATGTCATCATTATCAAACCTTAAGCTGGCGCTGCCTTCAAAACTACGAATGCTAGCGTCACTGTTAAGCAGATCACCAAGCTCAGCCGGGCGCCACATGGCATTTAGTTGAGAACGAATCTCAACGACACCAGAAAGCTCACTAATGACTTGCCCAAAAGAACTAGACAGGAACAAAAAAGCACAACAAATTAACAAGTAACGACAATAAATCAGAACACCCATATCCTAGATAACCGTTTACCCCGCCCACTATTATACGCAATCATGACGAGAAAGCTAAATAATAATTGACAATTGATTAAGGTAGAGATGAAAAAGTTGACTTGAGTATCACTATAAAGTATAAAAAGCATCCAGTAATAGCATAGCAACAAAGTAATTAAAATTACGTTTATGGCTACTATAAAAGTTTGCTTTATTCTAAAAACTAAGGCTAAAAAACCGTTTCACAATGCCATTAAGCTGCAAAAAACCAAGCTCAGTCAAGCTAAGAAAACCACCCTCAAGCTCAAGAAGCTCGAGTTTCTCTAATTGCTTTATAAGGTCATTAAATATAATTTCAATATCAAGCTGGCTTCGTTCTTTAACTTGCTCAAGATTAACACCCTGCTTGGTGCGCAAGCCAGTAAGTAAGCAGTCAAGCACAAAATCTTTAGCATCAACCGCAATCATTTCAGGCTCTTTATTTAACAGCCAAGTTTTTATGGGCGGATTGTTACGCCGAAACCCAACTACGCTAGTCGCATCTAAATTAGGAATAAAGCCAGAGGCTGACGGCCCCACATTCAAGAAGTAATCACCCCCCCAGTAGATTTGATTATGCTTTGACTCATGACCTTTTTTAGCATGACTAGAAACCTCATAGCGTTCAAAACCAAAGCTTTTTAAAACATCTAAGGTAAGTTCATAATCATCAGCTTCTTTATCTTCATCGACTTCAATTTTACGAATTGCAAAAGGTGTGTAAGGCTCAATCGTTAAACTATAAACACTAATATGAGGCACACCCGTAGCAACGAGCGCCTCTAAATCTTTAGCTGTATCTTGCATTTGCATGCCTGTAATAAGATCCGCCGAAACCTCAAAGCCAGCCTCAAGCGCCCACTCGACTGCCAGCAAACCTTCACGACCACTATGCCTACGCCCCAAAAAAGATAAAACCTCATCTTGACTAGACTGAAGCCCAATAGATAAACGCGAAAAGCCCATTGCCTTAAAGTCAAGCAGGCGAGCTTTATCAAAAGTTAACGGGTCAGCCTCTAACGTTGTTTCAAGCTTCGCGGGCCAACCCCACGTCTGCTCAAAAAAACCAATAACCTGACATAACTCAGCATTACTTAAATGCGAAGGGGTACCACCACCCAAATAAATAGTCTTTAAGTTACTTGAAAAGTCCTTATGTAAAGCAAGCATTTCCTCACCCAAACGCTTCAAATACGCCTCAACCAAAGCCTCCTGACGATGCATCTTATGAAAATCACAATAAGGACAAACCCTAGGACAAAAAGGCACATGAAGATACAAAGACTCAGCTCGAGCTTTCAAAGGACTTAACACTCAGTAAGTCTAGAGAACGAACCACAAAAAAGATGTATTTAAGTAGCATTTCCACGAATGGTTGCACCATCAGACCATTCGTGCGACCACTGAATCTAGACTATCTGAATACTAGGGGAGTAAAAACAAAGCAACTCAGCCAAGGGTGCAATGTTTCATGGAACTGCAAAAGCTTAAGACTACAAGAACAAAGCCCTTAAGCCAAGAAAGAACCTTGAAAAACAAAAGCAACTAAGAAAAAACACAAAAGTAAGCAAGTTAAAACTAATAAACCCTTTACAAAAAGTAAGGTAAACTGCAAATGGTAATCTCAAGGAGGAAAGCATGAAAAAGCTTTTAATACTACTAGCAAGCTGCCTAATAGGGCTAAGCTCAGCCCAAGCCAGCTTCAACATCATTCACTTTAACGACGTCTACGAAATCGAACCCGTCAGCAGCGGAACCCGCGGAGGCGCAGCTCGAGTAGCTCATATGGTGAATCAAGTTGATAACCCCCTCGTCTTATTTAGTGGTGACTTATTTAGCCCCAGCATTATGTCAAGCGTCTTCCAAGGTGCCCAAATGGTCG
The DNA here is from genome assembly GCA_964352605.1 of uncultured bacterium. Taxonomy (GTDB): domain Bacteria; phylum Deinococcota; class Deinococci; order Deinococcales; family Trueperaceae; genus JAHEBB01. Next base: position 6,227 of record CAYGTA010000040.1, read on the forward strand.
ATGTCCTCAACCACCTAGGTTTAGACTACGCCGTATTCGGCAATCATGAATTTGATTTTGGTCCAGACGTTGCAGCACAACGCGTCAGCGAATCAGACTTTCCGTGGCTATCAACCAACTTATTTGACAGCACAACAGGTCAACCCTTATCAGGTGGTGTGGTTGACGCACTGATAGATTGGAACGGCGTACAAGTAGGCATAATCGGACTTGTAGAAGACTGGGCAAACCTAACTAGCGCAGGCGACAACAGCGAATACCTAGACTTTGTAGCAACAGGACGCGCTGCTGCGCAAAACCTAAAAGCACAAGGCGCAGACATGGTCATAGCCCTCACGCACATGGAAATGCGCAACGACCGCATACTCGCCCAAGAAGTACCAGAAATTGACCTCATACTAGGCGGCCATGACCACGCACCCATGCACGAAGTAGTCAACAACACCCTTATATGGAAAACAGGTAGCGACTTCAGAACCCTAGGAACCCTAAAAGTGATTGCCTTTGAAAACCAAAAAGCCATCATCATACCGCAACTCAACAACGTAACTTCAAACATGCCAGAAGACCCCGCCATGGCAGAAGTCGTAGCAGGATACACAGCAATCCTAGATGTAGAACTGGGCGCAATCATTGGAGAAACCGCCGTAGCTCTAAATGCACAACGAGCCACCGTACGCACCAGCGAATCAAACTTCGGTAACCTCATTGCAGATGCATCCCGCTCATTCACAGGTGCAGATGTTGCCATAGCCAACGGTGGTGGCATACGCACAGACGCAATCTACGGCCCAGGTGAACTCAGCCGTAAAGACATCATTGGTGTACTACCCTTCGGCAACGTTCTCATAAGCATAGAACTCAGCGGCGCAGACCTACTCGCAGCCCTAGAAAACAGTGTAAGTAGCGTAGAAAATGTATCAGGCCGCTTCGCACAAGTATCAGGTCTAAACTTCAGCTACAACCCCAACGCAGCAGCAGGCTCACGTGTACTTGCCGTCATGGTAGGCGACGCACCCCTAGACTTAAACGCAAGCTACACCGTCGCCATAAATGACTTCATAGGAAGTGGCGGAGATGGCTACACTATGTTTGAAAATGCCCCCCGCATACTAAACGAAGCAGGAGGACCTCTCTTAGCAGAAGTCGTCATAAACTACATAAGTGCAAACCAACCCATAACAGCAGATGTAGAAGGACGCATAATCAGTACACCATAACGCCATAAGCACAATGCAAAAAGCTCGAGTTTGTTTAAACTCGAGCTTTTTTTGTTTAAATTTTTTAAAGACCAAAGGCTGGGCTTGTATCTAAGGCAACAGCGCCACCCTCAATAAACACCATCCAACTTTTTACAACACTATCACCATTACGCGCTTTAATGTTCACCTCAATAGGGTAACTACCGTCAGAAACAAACTCAGGAATTTCTATTCGCAAGACAACATCTACAATTGAATAATAACGAATACGCGTGTAACGCCTAGAATCAGCGACACTTGCAAGGGTCTGCGTACCTGTAATCGTATTAAACTTAACCGACCAACCCTCAGGAAGCTCGAGTGCGGTTAATTCAAAATCGCCATTTAAGTTTTGGCTAAAACTATCTCCTTCACGACCACGAAAAGCTGCATCAGGAATATCATCCAATTCAATACCAAACTCATCGGGTAAAAAACTACCTGTGGCGTACCATGTGCCACTGCCAGACACAGGAAAAACAATGCCATTGACAAAGTCAAAAGCGTTGTAGCGACTGCCATAAACAGAAGGGGCACAAGCGCCAAGAAATACACTTAAAGAAAAAAGTAGAATAGTGATACGAGACATAATCTCCTCTTTCTGAGTAAAAAAACTCGGTGATACTACCTATGAAGGGTATCACCGAGCTAAAAAGAGGCTAGTTAATATTTTTTACAATGCCATTGATTGACAACTAATTGTTAAGGATTTAACCAATTGATTTCGCCGTTTTCATTGACGATACCTTTGGGTGTCAACACAACTTCCCATTTCTCAAAGCTTTTTGGGCTTTGCAGTCTAGCTGTACAATCAGGAGAGCAACTAGGAATAGCATAGTTATCTGCGGAAGCAAAACTCACTTCATAGTTCATATCTTTGAGTGAGGCAATGGTTAGGCGACTTAAAGGCATGCTCACATTAGCTGCTTCTGCAAAGCCTGTCATAAGTTCAGTGTCAAAAATGCCTTCATCCCAGTGGCCACATTGTGTGCCGGGACCAAACTCATTTTCGACGGGTACATCACCGGTTTGACCTAAAGCTGAGTATTCGGTTTTAGTATCGCTGCCAGTAAAAACAGGCAAACCTGTAAAAGAACTAGCCTCAGCACATCTCGCGCCGTTTGCTTCGAAGTCAAGTAGGTCATTAATGACTGTTCCGTCGCTAAGCGTTAAACTCCATAGAGTGCCAATACCTAAAACATGACCCATTTCATGCAATATGACATTGTTAAGTGAATCAGCTGCTTCTAAGCTAGCCACATCAGCAGAGTCAAATTGCATGCAGCCAACCGTTGTCTTACCGTTGCTTCTTATAAGTGCAGGGCCTGCTTGCCCTAATATGCCACCCTCACCATCAATGGGTGAAATGCTTGCAAAAATAAGCAAATCATCAATTGTTCCAACAAAGGCATCATGAGCAAAGGAGCAGGCCCTATTGGCAGGTATGCCTTGTTGACCAGCAGGAACCTCAACATCGCTTAGATCTTCAATGATGACTTCTGCCCAGCGGTTAGCAGCAGCTTCGAAGACAGCTTGGCGTGCCGTATTAAAACCTGAACCAGAATACTGTAGCTGAATACTGTAGTTACTGTTTCCAACAGCTGTGCAGTTTAGGTTTGCTGTAAGGGTTTTGGTTTTTTCATCAGCGTCATTGCTAGTTAAGGTAATGCTTGCAGTGTTACTGCCAAGCTCAGCATTTGCGCAGTTTGCGGTTAAATTAACTGTTTGACTCTCTGACGCCTCAACCGTGCCTGAGGTAGGGCTTAGGGTTAACCAAGCTTGATTGCTGCTTAAGTTAAAACTCAAGTTTGCGTCGCCACTATTTGTAAAAATAAAGCTACTGCTAGCTGCTGCATTGGCTTGAGCGCTTAAATTAAAACTGTTTGGCTCAGGTGTGCTTATTTCAGGGCTGCCAGAGCTTCCTGAGCTACCAAATAAATCACACGCTGCTAAACTAATGAGTATAAGGAAGCCTGATAAAAAGATGCATCCTTGTCTTAATGTTGTCATGTTTCCTTCTTTCTTGCAGATTTAATAGACCTATTAAAGCGTACTACAGATTATAACTATGGGAGAAAATCGTCCTTTTCTACACTCGAAATGAAATACTTAGTGAAAAACTAAGTATTTTAAAGCCAAATGGACGTCATGGCCTTCATCCAATAGTGCAGTACACATCACTACTAAATAATAATTAGCAGTACACTAAACTTAGATATGACTAAGTTTCCCCTAAAAGGCCTTGCAATTGCATTAATAGTCTTAGTGTTAGTGGTTTTTTTGATTTCACAAAGTAGTAACCGCTCGAGTGTTGAAACTAAATCTGTGAGTGAGTTTTTTCGGCAGCTTGAATCGGGGAATGTTAGTTCTGTTGTGGTGGATGGGCAAACACTTGAGGTGGTTACTAGGTCTGGAGCTGAGTACACTACAAGGTTAGCTGAACCGCTTAGCTATCAAGATCAGCAAGCATTGTTTGCTCAGAATGTAAATATTTCAAATCAGGTGCCCGGACGCAACTGGGGTAATCTTGTTCTTTATGCGCTTCCTATTTTGCTTATGGTTGGTTTCTTGTTTTACATTATGCGGGGCTCTCGGGCGGGTAATGATGGAGCAATGTCATTTGGTAAGTCGCGAGCTAAGTTAGTTACTGAAGAAAATACCGATACCTCTTTTAAAGATGTCGCTGGTGTTGAAGAAGCTAAAGATGATCTTATGGAAGTGGTTGAGTTTTTAAAGAACCCAGCTAAGTTTCATGCTTTGGGTGCGCGTATTCCGCATGGTGTGCTTATGGCGGGCCCTCCAGGTGCGGGTAAAACGCATTTGGCTAAAGCTGTAGCGGGTGAAGCGCAAGTTCCTTTTTTTAGTTTATCTGGCTCTGATTTTGTTGAAATGTTTGTGGGTGTAGGTGCTGCAAGGGTTCGTGATTTGTTTGATACGGCTAAGAAAAATGCGCCTTGTATTGTCTTTATAGATGAGATTGACGCGGTGGGGCGTAGGCGTGGTATGAACATAAATGGGGGTAATGATGAGCGTGAGCAAACCTTAAATGCGCTTCTTGTTGAGATGGATGGTTTTGAAACGCAGCATGACATTATTATTATTGCGGCAACCAACCGGCCAGATGTGCTTGACCCTGCTTTACTTAGGCCAGGACGTTTTGATAGGCAAGTAGTGGTTGATGCGCCAGATGTTAAGGGTCGTGAAGCCATACTAAAAATTCATGCTGAAGGTAAACCTCTTGCTGATAATGTTGATTTGAAAACAGTTGCGAAGCGTACGCCGGGTTTTGTGGGGGCTGACTTAGAGAACTTACTTAATGAAGCTGCGCTTATTACAGCCAGATCAGGTCGTAAAGAAATCACGCTTAATGACCTTGATGAAGCAGCTGATCGTGTGGTTATGGGGCCAGAACGTCGTAGTTTAGTTATTAGTGATAAGCGCAAAAAATTAGTTGCTTATCATGAAGGGGGTCATGCGCTGGCAGCTTATTTACTCGAGTTTGCTGATCCTGTTCATAAAATAACGATTGTGCCGCGTGGCCGTGCAGGGGGTTACATGCTTTCTTTACCTGATGATGATCAAGATTATGTGACACGTAAAATGCTGCTTGACCGTATTGGTGTTGCTTTGGCTGGGCGGGCTGCTGAAGAACTTATTTTTGGTGATGTGAGTACGGGCGCACAAAATGATTTTCAGCAAGCAACAGATATAGCAAGACGCATGGTGACCCAGTGGGGTATGACTGAGTCTTTAGGCAAAATTGCTTTATCAAGCAGTAGCGGTTCTTACTTGGGTGATTATGAAGGCGCAAGGCAATACAGTGAAGAAACAGCTTTGCTTATTGATACCGAAGTGAAAGGTATTATAGATACAGAGTATGACCGTATTCTGAATTTCATAAAAGAAAACCAAGATAAACTCGAGCGTATTGTGGCTGCTTTGCTTGAGCATGAAACCCTTCATGCAGATGAATTTGAAGCGCTCATGACACAAACGCCTTTAGCTGCTGAATCATCTGAAGCTGTTAGTTCAGAGCAGTTTGCTGAGTAGTAGTTTCACTACGTTTCTTGTTTGAATGTAGCCTGAGCATATTGAATGCTTTGTTAGTCCTTTTTTATGATTGATCTTCTTAAAGAAAACCCGCTTATTTTATTGTTTCTTGTCGTTGCTGTTGGTCATGGCATTGGGCGAATTAAACTTAAGCAAGCTAGGTTAGGGTCTATGGCTACGCTTTTGGTGGGCTTGGGGTTTGGTGCATTAAGTCCTGACTTTGCCATTCCTTCCATAGTCTTTTCACTTAGTTTAGCTTTATATATTTACACTTTAGGGCTCGAGTATGGTTCGAGCTTTTTTGCTTCTTTTGGGGTTAAGCGTTCGGTTGAGGCTGTTTTTATAGCGCTTACACAAGTGCTTATTGCTGCGATTGTGTTTTTTATTTATTTAGCGTTTCAGCTTGACTCGAGCATGTTGGCTGGTATGTTTGCGGGTGTTGTTGTTAATGCTGCGTCATTGGCAAGTTTGATTGATATTGCTAATAATCAGGGTTTAAGTACTGAAGCTATTATTGTTGGCTTTTCACTGAGTTTTCCTATGAGTGTTTTTGCGCGCATGGCAGCTTTGAGTCTAATGAGTCGTATTTTGAAGATAGATTATGCTGCTGAAGCTTTGGCTTTGCGTAAGGAATACCCTATTGATCAGCAGTTAGAAACAGCCTCTATTTTGGTTAAAACCAATGCTTTTGCTGAGCAGCCAATACGTTACTTACTACAAGAAAAACAGTGGAATGTGGTTTTTGGTAGGCTTTACAGGCAAGATAGTTTCATGCTTATTTCGGGCGAAAGTATGCTGCAAGAATCAGATATTTTGACCTTGGCGGGTAGTCAAGAAGATATTGATGACGTTACTAAAGTGTTAGGTGAACGCATAAAACTCGAGCGTATTAATGACATGACGCAGTTTCAAAGAAGGCGTATTTTTGTGACCAATGTCGAGGTTGTTGGGGTATCTATTGCATCTTTAAATATAAGGGATCGTTATGGCGCTACTATAACAAGGGTTCAGCGTGGTGATGATGACTTCTTGGCAACTGCAGATTTTGTACTCGAGTTAGGTGATCGTGTTCGTGTTTTGGCTAGACCTAAAGATATGGAGTCTTTAGTGACTTTGTTTGGCGATTCTTATGAGGGGCAAAATAAGCTGAATTTGTTGACTTTGGGTTTGGGTTTAGGGTTGGGTTTGTTTGTTGGTGGTATTAGGTTTGGGTTATCTTCAAATTTGGGGTTTGAATTAGGAATTGCGGGGGGATGCTTGTTGGTTTCTTTGATTCTTGGTTCACTTAGGCGCACGGGGGCGTTAGTCTGGACGCAGGCTTTGGGTGCAAATCATACAATTCGGCAGTTCTCTGTTGCGTTTTTTTTGGCGACTGTGGGTATTGGGTCTGGCTTTAGTTTTTTCTCTACATTATTTACTTTGCAAGGGCTTGTCATTATGCTTATTGCGGTCCTTATTGGTTTTGTGACGAGTGTTTTGTCTTTGCTTATTGGCTTTAAAGTGTTAAATATTCCTTTTAGTTTACTTAGTGGCATGGTGGTTTCTCATCCTTCAGCATTGTCTTTTGCTGAGTCACTTTCGGGTAATCAATTACCAACGGTTGGTTTTACCTACGCTATTCCTGTTTCTATTATGAGTAAAATTATTATTGCGCAGTTACTTATGCTTAGCATGCTTTGATGATGTCACTTTAGTTGGACTTTCGGCGTTGCTTTTTTATGCGATACTTGTTGCGTGCAGCGAGTTGCAGTTATTGATTTGGGTTCAAATAGCGCTAGGTTAGTTGCGTTTGCTTATGAAGCAAATAAGCGCTATCAACTTTTAGATGAACTTAGAGAAATTGTTCGTTTATCTGAAGCTATGGGTGAGGCTAAGATTATTCGTGCAGATGCGTTTGAGCGCGGGCTTAACACTCTCATTTCTTTTAAAACCTATTGTGACGCAGCAGGTATAAGCCAAATTAAAGCCACTGCGACCAGCGCTATTCGTGAAGCTAAAAATGGTGATAGTTTTTTGCTGGCAGCAAAAGAACAAGCGGGACTCGAGTTGGAATTACTGCCGGGTGACAGTGAGGCGCGTTTAGGGTGCTTAGCGGTCGCTAATAGTCTAAATGTGCAAGATGCCGTTGTTATGGATATTGGTGGCGGTAGTTTGCAGTTAAGCTTAATGCAAAACCGTGAATTTGTTCGGGGTGAATCATGGCCTTTAGGTACACTGGTGATGAAAGATGCTTTTTTAGCATCTGACCCTCCTAAGAAAAAAGAAATTAAAGCACTTGTTAAGCATGTACGCAAAGGGATTGCAGCTTTTATAAAAGATTTACCTAAAGGACTTGCTGTTGTGGGGATGGGCGGAACCATTCGTAATTTAGCAAAAATTCAGAAAAAGCAAGAGCATCAAAGTATGGATATTTTGCATGATTATAGTTTTTCTTTTGAAGCCTTAGATGAGATAGTTTCAGATTTGTGCCTTAAAAGCATCAAAGAAAAACAAGGCATCTCAGGTCTTAATTCAGATCGGGCAGATATTATTACGGGCGGCGCAGTGGTTATACGTGAAGTTTTGAGTCTTTATGAGGCGAGTTGTTTAAAAATAAGTGGTCAGGGGTTAAGAGAAGGGCTTTTTTACACTTACCTTATGCCGCAAGAACCCCATTTAATAAAAGATTTACGTGCTTTTAGTATTCAGAATTTACTGCAACGCTACTATGACTATAAAGAACATAATGAGCATGTACAAAAACTTACTTTAAGCCTTTTTGACCAGCTAAGCGCATGGCATCCTTACGGAACTTGGGAGCGAGAACTTTTAGCTTATGCTGCGCTTATTCATGATATAGGTATGGCTGTAAATTACTACGATCATCATAAGCACAGTTTCTTTTTGGTTATGAGCGCAGCGCTACCCGGTTTTAGTCATAGAGAGCAAGCCCTCATTGCTTTACTAAGCAGATTTCACCGAAAAGGCAGCCCCAGCCTAATGAGGCTAGATGACATACTCGAGCCTTCTGATTTTGAGCGAGTTCGGGTTTTGTCAGCGTGTTTGCGTTTGGCTGAGTATCTTGAGCGGAGTAAAGCGCAGCGAGTGCAGGATGTTCGTTGTCATTTGGGTGAAGGCTATTTGCAGATTGAGGCGCTTGCAGTGGGCGATATTTATGTAGAGTTAAAAGAAGCTAAAGATCGTAGTGGGTTGTTAGCTGAGGTTTTTAATGTGACGGTTGAGATTGTTCAGGGTCATTGATGCGGGTCACGCTGATTGCGTCTTTAACTTGACTAATGACGGTGATTCTTTGGTTTAGGCTTAGAGCGTGTTAAGCCAGAAACGTCAAAGTCTTTATGTGCTTGCTTTAGCAGAATTATTTGCTATGGCATTATGGTTTTCTGCTTCTGCTATTATTCCGCAATTAACTGCTGCTTGGAGTTTAACCGGGGCAGAAAAGTCTTGGTTAACCATGAGTGTGCAGATTGGCTTTGTGGTTGGGGCTTTACTAAGTGCCTTTCTGACCCTTGCTGATCGGGTAAGTACTCGAGTTTTATTTGTGCTTAGTGCTTTACTGGGTGCTGCTTTTAACGCTTCTATTCCTCTTTTTGCTGCAGATATTTCTTTTGCGCTTGTGTTGAGGTTTTTAACAGGCGTAACGCTCGCAGGTGTTTATCCGCCAGGTATGAAACTCATGGCAAGTTGGTGTAAAGAAGATCGGGGTTACGGTATTGGGCTTTTGGTGGGTGCACTCACGGTGGGTTCTGCTTCACCTCATTTACTTAATGTTATTCCTGAACTTAGTACCAGCATGAGCGTGGCATCTTGGCAGAGTGTCATGTATTTAGCTTCAGGTTTAGCTGTGCTAGCAGCTGTCTTGACAGGCATCTTTGTTAAGCAAGGCCCCTATTTAGCAAAGGCAGCTAATTTTAATTGGCGTTTAGCGGTCAAGGCTTTTTCTGATAAACCTGTTCGCTTAGCCAATTTTGGGTATTTAGGTCATATGTGGGAGCTATACGCCATGTGGGCTTGGGTTCCTTTGTTTTTACTTGCCAGTTATGACAAGGCAGGTTTAAGTACGGTTGCTGCTAAATTGGCAGGTTTTGCTGTTATTGCGGTTGGTGGCTTAGGAAGTTTGTTGGCGGGTAAATTAGCTGATAATTGGGGTAGAACTCGCACCACTATGACTAGTCTTGTGATTTCAGGGGTGGCAGCCCTAACAGTGGGTTTCTTTTTTGATGCCCCCGTTGTGTTAACTCTTATTTGTCTTATTTGGGGGTTTGCAGTCGTGGCAGATAGTGCTCAATTTAGTACCGCCGTAAGTGAACTTAGTGACCCACGTTATGTAGGTACAGCCTTAACGATGCAGACCAGCTTAGGGTTTTTACTCACGTTATTTACTATCAGAATGATTCTGCCTTTAGAAGCTATTTTAGGATGGCGCTACGCCTTCATGATTTTAGCGGTGGGCCCAATATTTGGCTTTATTAGCATGTGGCGACTAAGACGTTTAGCTGAGGCAAGCAAAATGGCATCAGGAAATAAATAGCTAGGTCTTTTTTGTTATGAGCGTAGATATATGCATTCAAGATAGCCATCTAATATTTGGTTATGGTTCCTTGGTCGATATCTTGCAGCTTGAAGAATTTTTAGGTCGAACTTTAGCTCCTGCTGACTATAGTTACAGTTACTTACAAGGCTATGAGCGGTGCTGGAATGTTGCAATGGATAACAGCCTCAATCAAAAAAACTACAAATATTACTTAGATTCTACCGGCAAGAGACCTGATATCTTTGTGACTTTTCTAAATATTCAGCCAAGTAAAACGAAGCGGGCAAGCACTGTAAATGGAATTGTATTTAGAGTCAGTAGCAAAGAATTTGAAGAGATAAAACTGCGCGAACGCAATTACACTCTAGAAGACATCTCAGCACAGCTGAGCTCGAGCTTTCATGAACGTGTTTATGCCAGTGTAGCTAAGCCTGAAGCGATTGAAAGATTTGATGAGGCTGCAGCTAAAGGTAAAGCGGTTATTCATCGTGCTTATAAAGAAAATGTTGAAGCGGCCTTTCGTTCTGTCAGTGAGGGTTTCTTGAAAGACTATTTTAATTCAACGTTGGCTTTGCTGCTTCCTTGTATAGATTTAGAGCGAGTAAATACCTAATCTACAAAAGCGTTTTAGGTTTGATGTTTCTGTCTTGATGGCATTCTGCAAAAGTATTTACTGAAACTGAGCGCCTTTGTTTTTCTATAGAGCCAGTTCATTGCAGTTCCATGAAACATTGCACCCTTGGCTGAGTTGGTTTGTTTTTACTCCC
>CAYGTA010000041.1:0-16763 GCA_964352605.1 uncultured bacterium
TTAAAGTGGCACGCGAGCTGGGTTCAGAACGTCGTGAGACAGTTCGGTCTCTATCCGCTGTGGGCGTAGGAAAATTGAGGAGAGCTGTTCCTAGTACGAGAGGACCGGAATGGACGCACCTCTAGTGTCTTAGCTGTTCTACCAAGGGCATATGTTAAGTAGCTATGTGCGGAACGGATAACCGCTGAAAGCATCTAAGCGGGAAGCCGACTCCAAGATGAGTTTTCCCATCTCTTTATGAGATTAAGACCCCCGGAAGACCACCGGGTTGATAGGCTGGGAGTGTAAGCGTGGCGACATGTTTAGCTGACCAGTACTAATCGGTCGAGGACTTAACCTTTTTTGGACTTATATCAGTTCATCAGGTTTGGATGCCTGAAACTTCTATTTGCTGTCATTATTTTGTTACTGACATCAGTAATTATTTTTTTCTCCGTGCTATTAGCAGTGTGGACCCACCCGATCCCATCCCGAACTCGGAAGTTAAGCACACGAGCGCCGATGATACTTGGGGGGCAGCCCCCTGGGAAAGTAGGACGGCGCGGGGATTTATTTTATAAACTTAAAGGTAGTATCTTAACAGATGCTACCTTTAAAGTATGCGGGAGTAGCTCAGTTGGTAGAGCACCACCTTGCCAAGGTGGCTGTCGCGAGTTCGAGTCTCGTCTCCCGCTCCAAAAAAAGCGCTAATCAATTTGATTAGCGCTTTTTTTAATGACAACAGCCTTAATCGCAACAAGCACTGTCATTATGCTCGAGTCTACAAAAGCACGAGGCTTTTATAGGCACATCGGCTCTGGCTATAACTATATCAAGCCTAGCTTGCATGGCGAGAGCTTCTTCTTTCTTACCTAATTTGTTTAGACATTCAACATAGCCATGCAAACTCCAGACGTTGTCAGGGTGCTGTGAAGGTCTTGGTAAAGTATTATCTAAGCCTAAGTCAGCACGGTATATTTCGAGTGCCTTTTGGATTTGGCCCTGCTCCAAAAGTAGGGCGCCTAGCGCATGCCTTGTGGGTTGCATCCAGCCCCAAGGTTCAGCATAATTGAGATTGTCATCTAAATAGACAGACTGCTCTAAATGCTTAAACGCAAGTCCATAATTCCTTTTACGGTATTCAATTTCACCGTTCATCATTTCACGTGCAATGCTTAGAACATCTAGGCAAGTATTGTTAAAAATGCGTCTAGAGTCAGGAATGGTCTGGTAACTCAACTCAAACTTAAACTTATGCTGCTCAGCCTTGCTAATTTCACCCAAAGCAGCGTACGCAACTGCTTTGGCGTAGTGCAGCATAGTGGTGCTTACACAATAGAAAGTTTCATCTTTAGGAAAAGGCTCATCTAAAATGCTTTGCCATTTTCCAAAACGAATATAGACATGAAGATGCATAGAAACAATACCCTCTAGAGAATCAACCATTTTAGGGCTTTCTGTACGCATCATCTCATCTGAAATGCTGCCTATCAACGTGTTGACAGTACTAATAGCCGTCTCGTACTGGCCTAAAAACATAGCTGCATAAATCTTAAAGTGATAATCATGGGCACGGTAAAAGGTATAAAAATTAAACTCACCTTTATCAGCTAAGTATTTATCATCAGCAACAATGGCACGCTCATTAGCAACAACCGCATTATGGTAATGACCACACAAAATATCAATATGAGAAGGCATGTGCAGCAAATGCCCAGCATCAGCAATAGCAGTTCTCAAACCATCCGCAGCTCTTAAAGCTCTCTCAGGAAAAGGAGACATCTCCATAGTATGAATATACATATGCAAAATACCGACATGAAGCTCGAGTTTCGCTTTGTACATTTGCTGCATGGCGCTTTCTAAAACCTGAACGGCTTCAAGCGTATCAGCGCCATCTGCAGCCTCACCCGTTTTTAAATTCCAAAGTTGCCAAGGTGTGCGGTTAATAAGAGCTTCTGCAAATAGTGTTGTCACATCAAGGTCACTAGGAAAAGATCTGTAAACGGCTCGCATGGCAGCAGCGTAATCATCATTCCAAACACAAAATTCTTCATCGGTAACAATACAGTCACGCTGATAACGCCTCTCAAGGGCTTTAATTAATGCTACTTCAACAGCACTCGAGCCTTCGAGTCTTTTTAGGGCCTCTTGAGTTGCCTTTGTGCAGACTTTAAGAACATCTTCGAGTTCCTTTTTGCTGAAGTCTTGCCATGTTCTGTTGTAGTTGCAGCCCATCGCGTAAGCTATGCCCCAGTGTGCCATGGCGCAGCTTTTGTCTAGCTCGGCTGCTTTTTCAAAACATCGTACAGATTCTTCATGGTTGTAGGCGTAACACCATAGTAGACCTCTATCAAACCATGTTTGTGCTTCTGGAATATTTGTTGATATAGAGCGACGGTAAGTTCCTAAGTCGTAGTACGGAGCCATAAAAAATCCTTTCTTAAGCGAGCTTTTAAAGCTAGCATAACCTTAATGCTAGTCAAACTTTAGCTGGTCTAAAATAGCTGTTTGATTTTTAAGGTTTTGCTTTGCTTGACAATGGCTTTAAGTATTTAATACGATACGCTAAATTGTTTCGTTTGCAACAAAATAAATTTATGGAATTGGTTTTTAAGGAAAGGTGTTTATGACTTACAAGCGTATTCGCACAATATTCCCAGATCACTTAGGCTTAGCAAGAGGTAAATACTTACCTGCTCGACTAGCTGAGAAAGGAACCACGCACTGCATAACCACCTTTTCAGTTACTTACGACAAAGGCTTAATTCCTGCTGAAGGAGGCATGCTACTCGAAGGCCTGCCAGATGTGCATTTTAACTATGACCCTAAAGACCTTAAACCCTCATGGGAGGCTGATACCGGCATCGTTGTAGGTGATTTATCTTACCGAGGTCAACTCTTAGACGTTGCCCCGCGAACAGTGTTACGTAAAGCTATTAAGAACTGGCAAGAGCTTGGTTACAGTGTCAAAGTAGGCATAGAACTTGAGGCTTTTGTCTTGCAGCCAGATGGTAAAGGTGGCTGGGAAGCTTGGCATACACCTTCTGCTTATGTTTATGGCACAGGTTTAGCTGCAGATCCTGTAGGCTTAATGACAGATATTATGGATGCAGCTGACGCAGCTGGCTTGCCTTATGAGTCCATAAATACTGAGTTTGACACACCACAGTTTGAGTTGACCTTAGAGTATGGAGACGCTTTAGAAGCAGTAGATAATATTTTGTTATTTAAGCTTTTAGCACGCGAAATGGCAGCAAAACATGGTCTTTTACTAACCTTTATGGGTAAACCCTTAGCTGATAAAGGGGGCAGTGGTCTTCACATTAATTTCTCTTTAGTAGATGCTCAAGGTAACAATGCGCTACATAAGGCTAGCGATGAGCATGAACTTTCAGGGCTTGCCTATCAGTGCATTGCAGGGCTCTTAGAACATCATAGAGGTATGAGCGCGCTTTGCGCCTCAACAGTAAATGCCTATAAGCGTTTACAACCCGCGGCTTTAGCTGGCTACTGGGCAAATTGGGGTGTAGATCACCGTGGCACAACCGTTCGTGTACCCTTTAAAGCAGGTAAGGCGACCCGAATAGAGCACCGTCTAAGTGACGGCGCAGCCAACCCATATCTAGCCACCGCCGCGGTTCTGCAAGCTGCATTGTTGGGTCACAAAAACAAATTAACCCCACCTCCAGCCGAAGAACTCGATTGCCTAGAAAGCCAAAGTACCGAAGTGCACACCCCCAACAGCTTAAGTGAAGCCCTAGACGAACTCGAGCGTGATCTTGAATTAACCGCTGCTGTGGGTGAAGCTGCGGTGGCAAATTTGGTTGCGCATAAGCGTGAAGAGTGGGATAAGTTTATGGCTGCCGTTACGGACTGGGAACTTAACTATTATTTGCCGTTTCTTTAGTAGGTTTCAGTTGCTAGCAGGCGGTAGGCTGTAACGTTAAAACACTGTCTGCTGATAACCATCTACCACCTACCCTTCTAGGAGATTAATGAACACAATGCATATGACTGATGATGGTAGTCTCGACATAACTAACCCAGACATCTATATTGACGGTGTACCCCACAAGACTTTTAAGCGCTTGCGTGACGAAGCTCCTGTTTCATGGACGCCTGAAAAAGAGGGGCGGGGCTTTTGGTCAGTCACCCGCTATGAAGATATTTTGGCGGTAAGTCAGAACTCTAAAGTGTTTTCTACTTCTAAAGGTATTCGTTTAGAAGACATGAATGAGGAAGAGACCCAGGCTCGCCTTACCATGATGGAGATGGACCCGCCTGAACACACCAATTATAGGCGTTTGGTAAACCCTCCTTTTTCACGTGCCGCTGTTCAGGCTTATGAGAATGTGCTTCGAGAAATGGCGCGACAAGTCATTAATGAAGCCAAAAGTAAAAGCGAGTTTGATTTTGTAGAAGATATTGCGCGAACCATTCCCATGCTAATGCTCGGCAAACTACTGGGCACACCTGACAAAGATGGTCCTTGGTTGGTTGAAAAAGGTGACGCGCTGTTAGGTAACAGTGACCCTGAATTTACCGATCATCCTGTTGATCTTGTCGATACTGAGAAGTACCGCATGATGCCCTTTCGTAGCCCTGCAGGTAAAGATTTGTTTGACTACGCAGCAAAACAAGCACAAGAAAGATTAAATAACCCCAAAGATGATGTCATTAGTAAATTACTCGAGCCGTTGCGTGACGGCTCTAAATTAAGTGAGCATGCTTTTAAAAATTTTTTTACATTGTTGGTAGCTGCAGGTAATGACACGACACGCTACACCATGACCGCTGGTTTAGATGCGCTTATTAACCATCCGGAGCAACTTGCTGAGTTAAGCACTAAGCCTGAATTAATGGACACTGCGGTTGAAGAAATGCTTCGTTGGGGTACGGTTACCATGCATTTTAGGCGCACAGCACTGCAAGACACAGTGCTAAAAGGTCAAACAATCAAAGCGGGTGACAAAGTCATTATTTGGTATATGTCAGGCGATTATGATGAACGTGAGTTTAACAATCCTTACACATTTGATATAAAAAGAACACCTAACAAACACATAGCCTTTGGGCTAAAAAGCCCACATAAGTGCCTTGGTGAGCATTTAGCGCGCTTAGAAATTAAAGTAACCCTGCAAGAACTCTTACCTCAACTAAAAAGCGTAGAGCATAATGGCAAGATAGAAAGATTACGCTCTAACTTTATATCAGGTATTAAGCATTTACCTATCAAAGTAGCTTGGCTATGAGGCTGGCCTTCTTACACCCCATTGAATATGACGATCTCATTGATAAGGTGCATATTGACCCTATTAAAATGACCGAATTATTTAGCAAATACGGACTCGAGTTTAGCTCTAAAAGTTTTGAAATAACTCAAAATGAATGGCCTAATCTTAAAGACTTCGATGTTCTTGTTATAACCGGTAGCCCTAACAGTGCCTACGAAGACTTAGCTTGGATAAAGCAGCTCGAGCTTATGATTCAAGAGGCTTATAAGGCAGGGAAGAAGCTTTTGGGTATTTGTTTTGGACATCAAGTGATTGCGAAAGCATTAGGGGGAAGCGTTCAAAATGCCGATGAGGGCTGGCTTTTGGGAGTGCATGACCTAACGGTATCAAAGCCAAAAGCATGGATGCAACCTTTTAAAGAAAGCCCTTCTCTTTACTTTATTAATCACGATCAAGTAACTAGTTTACCTGCAGCTGCAGAAGTGCTTGCCAGCAACGCAAGCTGCCCCAAAGGCATGTTTGCCATAGCTAATCAGGTACTTTGCTTGCAAGCTCACCCTGAACAAGACAAAGCTTTTTTAGAAACAATAATAAAAGAAATGGACGGGCAGCTAGCAGATGAGATTTTAGTGCAAGCTCGAGCTTCGCTTACTCAAGAGCCAGACCAAGAGCTTTTATTTAAATGGATGATTCAGTTTTTAAAAGCAGTTTGAGTTTAAGGCTGAAAAGCTAAAAGATTAAACTTAATCTTTTAGCTTCTTGTTTTAATAGTTTAGCCGTATGATGAATTAAATTTAGATGAATAGCGAAAGGAAAAACATGGACAGCGCAAAACTTAAAGAAATGAGTAGCAAGTATCAGATTCACCCTATGGGTAACCCCGGCAGCTATAAAGATAGCCCACCCCAAATTATTACTAAGGGGGAAGGGGTTTACATTACTGATATTGATGGTAAACGCTTAGTAGACGGCGTAGCTGGACTTTGGAATGTAAATGTTGGCTACGGGCGTCAAGAAATAAAAGATGCCATAATGGCACAGCTTGACGAGATTGCTTATTACTCAGCGTTTTCAGGCATGACAAATCCTCCTTCCATAGAACTATCTGAAAAACTTGTAAACATGGCTAAGCAAGAAGATATGGCTCGAGTTATGTTTTCGAGTAATGGGTCTGACGCGGTTGAGACTGCACTTAAACTTGCTCGTCAATATTGGAAGATGATTGGGCAAGCGCAGCGCATTAAGTTTATTTCTTTAAAAGAGGGCTACCATGGTACGCATATCGGCGGTGCATCTGTAAATGGTAATGCGCGTTTCCGTAGTGCTTATGAGCCTCTTTTACCGCATTGCTATCAGATTGATACGCCGTGGCAGTACCGCAATCCTTATACAGATGATATCGATGAACTAGGCGAAATGATTGCGCATTTGCTTGATCGTGAAATTCAGGCGCAAGGCCCTGAAACGGTAGCGGCTTTTATTGCTGAGCCTATTCAGGGTGCGGGTGGCGTTATTGTACCACCTGCTAACTTCTGGCCATTAGTACGTGACGTTTGTGATAAGTATGGGGTTTTACTTATTGCCGATGAAGTTGTTACAGGCTTTGGTCGCTCAGGAACTATGTTTGGTTCTCGTACATGGGGGGTTAAACCAGATATGATGACGCTGGCTAAAGGTATTACTTCTGGCTATGTTCCACTGGGTGCAACTATGGTTAATAAGCGCATAAGTGACGCCATTGAAAAGTCAGATGGCAAAGTTATGCATGGCTACACCTACGCAGGGCATCCTGTTTCTTGCGCAGCAGCAATTGCTAACTTAGAGATTGTTGAAAAAGAAAATCTGCCTAAAAATGCTAAAGACAATGGTGCGTATTTCTTAGAGCGTCTGAGTGAACTAAAAGATAAGCACATGCTTATTGGTGATGTGCGTGGTAAAGGGCTTATGTGCGCCGTTGAACTTGTTGCTAACCGAGAGACCAAAGAACCCCTAGACCCTAAATTTTCGCAGCAAGTTGGTGCGATGTGTCAAGATGAAGGTGCCATGGTTCGGGTAGGTAGTACCGGCGTTATCATTATGTCACCCCCCTTGATTATTACTAAAGAAGAACTCGATGTTATTGTAAACGCCCTAGATAAGTCACTTGCAAAGATTTCAGACTAAACAGTAGACAGTCGGTAGTTATCAGTGCAACTTTAGAGCTTAGCGCAAGCTGATAACTACCTACCGTCCTATAAGGATATATGACTAAAACAAAACCAGAACCCTCAAAACTCGAGCTTGTTGAGTTTTTTCCTTATCAACTGTCGGTTGTTGCTAACCGAGTAAGTCAGTCCATTGCTCGCATTTTTAAAGAAAAGTTTGATTTGCAAATACCTGAGTGGCGCATTTTGGTAACGCTTTATGCGGTGGATGAAATGTCATTTGCAGATGTAACTGAAAAAACCTCTATGGATAAAACAAGGGTGAGTAGAGCGCAACGACGCATGATTGATTTAGGGCTTATTACCGCTGAAGTAGATGAGGCAGATAAACGCAAAGTGAATCTTAGCTTGACAGATAAAGGCCGTGAGATTTGTCGTGAGATTATTCCTGAGGCAAAAGCAAGGGATGCTTGGTTGCAAGAAGTGATTTCTAAAGAAGAGCAGGAACAGCTTGAAGTAATTATGGTGAAACTGTTTGCCAGAACTCAAGAGTTAAAAGATTAAAGGGGGTCGGCTGTTTAGTTTAAGCAGCTTTAAATTCAGAATGATTAGTAAAGTATAGAAAACCGTTTTGTTGTAAATGAAACAAAATTAAGATATGCTTCACTTTACATACACAATTAAAGCAAAAACCTAGACCTAAACTCTAAGGAAAGGAGTCCATCTAGCTCGAGTATCGAACCTGACTGTCACCCAACCTAAATCCAAACTATTTAAGGAGAAAGCATGAAAAAACTACTTTGTCTTTTAAGCATTGCCTTAAGCTTTGCTTTACTTAGCCCTGTTATAGCGCAATACCCAGAAAAACCTGTTCAGTTTGTTGTTCCTTGGCCACCTGGCGATCTTGAAGATGTACTTACCCGCCTTATCGCAGAAGAAATGCAAGCTGAAACAGGCGTGCCTGCTGCGGTTGTTAATGTTCCGGGTGGCGGTGGTGTTGTCGGTGCAACCCAAGTTTTCCAAGCGCCTGCTGATGGTCACACCATTGGCTCTTTTGTTATTGGTATTCCTACTGTACAAATTCAAAATGGTAATACACCCTATCAGCGTGGTGACTTTGAACCTCTTGGTATCTTCCTAACCTATCCTTTTGTTATTGCTACTTCTGGCGATGCGCCTTACTCAAACATGGCAGAATTAGCCACTTACAGTCAGTCAAATGATGTCAGCCTAGGCCACTTCGGCTTTGGACTTACGCCCACTCGAGCGACTATTTTGGGTTTAGAAGATGCGGGTGGTAGGTTTTCTTCTGAAGCGGCTTTTGATGCTTTAGATTGTTCTACTTTGGCTTCTGGTGATGTTGATGTTATTAACACAACGGTTCAGCTTATTTTACCTTGTCTTGATGAAGTTAAAATCTTAGCTACCGTTACCAATGAGCGTATTTCAGTTGCGCCTGATGCCATGACGCTGGGTGAACAAGTTGAAGGTTGGGGTGACCTCTTTTTATGGAATGGTCTTTTTGTTAAGAAAGATACGCCTCAAGAAGCAAGAGACCTTATTACTGAGATTGCTAAACGTGTTGTAGAAAGCGAAGCAGCGCAAGAAGTTGCTGCAACAACAGGTGCGGGTGTGTACTGGATGGGCGCTGAAGAAGCTCAAGCTCTCATTGACAGTAATTGGGATCAAATGGAAGCTGTTATTGAAAGAATGGGACAGTAACTTCACTATTAAATTCAGTAGAGAGTACAAACTGTTTAGCAGAAAAGGCCATTTCATCCTTTTCTGCTAAACATGCACCAGCTATAGTTATGGACGCAACTTTATCTAAACCTCAACCCGCACTGGGCATTTTTTACACGATTAATTTTGTGTTTTCTGCTAGCTTTCTTTTACTTATTCCTATGGCTACAAAAGTCGGACCAAGTAATCAAGGCTGGTGGACGCAACCTGCACTTATGCCGAGCCTAGCTTTAGGGCTCATGGTTTTAAGTAGTGCTTACTTGCTTCTTAACTATAGTCTTAAGTTACGCGCCAACACTGAATTAAGAGTAGATAGTCAAACTGTTAAACAAGAACTCACAGAATGGCTAAAACCCGTTGAGTTCTTTGTTTATTACTGTTTGTATATTTGGCTTTTGGGTTTAATTGGTTATTTTTTATCTTCTTTGGGGTTTATTGTTATTTTAAGTTTGCGGGTAGGACTTAGGTCAGCTAAATGGATGCTTATTGCTTTTTTGACGGCACTTGCCTTAGTTGCTTTATTTCGTTGGGGTCTAAAAGTTTGGGTGCCAGTATCTGACTTGTATGATTTGTTTCCTAAAAACATTCGCATTTTTCTTATAAGGAATTTTTGAACCTTTCTTAGGAAAACTGTTTAGCGATATAGGTAAGTAGGTATATGAAAAATAGAAAGCCTCACGTTTAAATGGATGTCATACTTGCTGGCTTACAACAAGTTATGCAGCCTGCCGTTATCGCTGCGTTATTAACAGGCTCTATTGTAGGGGTTATTGTCGGAGCTATTCCAGGTGTGGGTGCTGCTGTTGCGATTGCTATTTTGCTACCCGTTACCTTTTCTATGGAACCCCTCACAGGCTTAACACTACTATTAGGAATCTACGCTGCATCTATGTACGGTGGTGCTATTCCCTCTATTTTAATTAATACACCGGGTACGGTAGTAAACGTATTAACAACCTATGACGGCTACCCTATGACCAAACGCGGTGAAGGGCGTAGAGCATTATCTCTTGCCTATAGCTCATCTTTTGTGGGTGGTGTCTTAAGCGTTATTGTTCTCATGATGCTTGCTTTGCCACTCGCTAACGCTGCCAAACGTTTTGGCTCTGCGGAATTTGCCATGGCAGCCCTTTTTGCTATGGTGCTGGTTGTTGTTGCTCATCGTGATAAAGCGATACCTGCGGCACTCACTTTAGGCTTTGGTTTGTTTTGTGCCACGATTGGTATTGAGCGAGCTTTTAACTCGCAGCGTTTTACCTTTGATCAGACATGGCTTTTAAGTGGCATCCCACTCATACCTATGGTTTTAGGGCTTTTTGCTATGTCGCAAGGCTTAAGTTTACTGATAGATAAACCCGAAAAGTCTGTAACACCCAAATTAGAAGGTCACCCTTTACAGGGGCTCATTGAGATTTTTAAGTACCCTGTTACGCTTTTTTCAAGCTCTGCTTTTGGTATTGCTATGGGTATATTGCCGGGTGTGGGTGAGTTCATGGCACAGTTTTTTAGTTATACGTTGGCACAGCGCGTCTCTAAACATCCTGAAAGATTTGGCGATGGTGCACCTGAAGGCATTATTGCATCTGAAGCTGCTAATAACGCTGTGCCTGCAGCTGCCATGATTCCTCTTTTGGCACTGGGTATACCTGGTGAGGCCTTAACCGCTATGATGCTTAGTGTTTTTTATGTTCACAATGTCGTACCGGGTCCTCAATTATTTGAGTCTCGCCCTGAGTTTATTATGGGTTTATTTTTAAGTATGCTAATTACGAATTTTGTTATTTTAGGCTTCTTACTTGCGTCTACCAAATGGCTAGTAAGAGTAACGCTAGTTGACCCACGTTTTATTGGCATTGTGGTTTTAACCTTAAGCCTGATTGGTACGTATACAAGTGGCTACCGTTTATCTGACCCACTCATTGCCTTAGCTTTTGCCTTTATTGGGTATATTTTGAACCGCTTAGACATACCCACTGTGCCTATTGTTTTAGGGCTAGTGCTAGGGCCTATTTTTGAATCACGTTTAAGGCAGGCGCTTGGGGGCGCTGGTGGTGACTTAACAATTTTCTTCACTCGCCCTATATCTGCCAGCCTAATTGTCATTATGGTGGTTGCGGTTATTGGTTTTGCCATAATGCAGAAGCGGCAAGCTAAAAAATCTACGGTCTAATACTCAACGTACTTAATCGTGTCATAAGATTGAGAGAGTCTGAGCTTAGCCTCCTAGGTCAAAGTTATAAAATCTTATAACATTTATAATTGAGCTTACTATAAGTAGTTCATAGCGTTTCTACGAGTGGTTTTAGGGTGCAACTATTCGTGCGACCATAGAACATAATGTAGCTAAACCTTAGGAGACTAAAAATAGATCAACTCAGTTGCTGGTGCAATGTTTCGTGGAACAGCAATAAATTTAGACATTTTTAAGAAACCTAAACACAAATATCACTCTAAAAGGAGAACCATGCAAATAGGTATTGATAGTTTCGCAGCCCAAATTCTTAACCCTGAAACTCTAGAAAGACAAAGCGCCCCTGATCGCATGCATGATCTAATTGAAGAAATTGTTCATGCAGATAAGGTGGGGTTAGATAATTTTGGTGTAGGTGAGCACCATCGCGAAGAGTTTCTAGACTCTGCACCCGCCATGATTCTTGCTGCCGCCGCCGCAAGAACCAAAAACATTCGCCTAACAAGCGCTGTTACCGTTTTAAGTGCAGATGATCCCGTGCGTGTTTTTCAGCGTTTTGCAACCCTTGACCTCATTTCAAACGGTCGCGCTGAAATAGTGGCAGGGCGGGGCTCTTTCACAGAAGCCTTTCCACTATTTGGCTTAGAGCTACAACATTACGATGAACTCTTTGCCGAAAACTTAGAACTACTACTCGAGCTTAGAAAAACGAATCCTATTACTTGGGTCAGTAAGCACCGTGCGCCCCTTTCGGGTCAAGGTGTTTATCCTCGTCCTGTACAAAACCCTTTACCTGTCTGGCTTGGAGTCGGGGGAACACCAGAGTCATTCGCTCGAGCTGGCAGCCTTGGTTTACCCTTAATGGTTGCCATTATTGGGGGTGAGTTTAAGCGTTTTCGCCCGCATGTCAATCTTTACCGTAAGGCGGGCGCTCAAGCTGGCTTCACGCCTGAGCAGCTTAAGGTGGGTGTTCATGCTTTTGGCTATGTTTCTGAAAGCTCAGAAAAAGCAAGAGATATTTTTTATCCAGGTTCTGCACATATGATGAATCAAATAGGTAAAGAACGCGGTTGGCCTCCTATGAGCCGAAGACAGTTTGATGCTGCTAGCAGCCCTGAAGGCCCTTACTTAATTGGTGACCCTAAAACCGTTGCTGAAAAAATTCTTTATGTAGATGAAGTTCTAGGAGGCGTTGACCGCATTAGCTTACAAATGACTAACGTTATGGTGAATCATGAGCAGATGATAGAAGGTATTAGTTATTTAGGAAATGAGGTTGCGCCAATTGTACGTAAGCACAAAGCCATAGTTTAGGGTTGTTTTGTGAAGAGCTAAACGCCCTATTAAGAACGTTTTATCAGTTCCATGCGTACTATCAGAAACTGATATAGATTTGATTTTGCGATTCCAGATTGCCTTAGGAAACGTCAGTTTAACGTTTTTTGGGCAATGTTTTTTATTGCAGTTCCCAGAAATATTGCCCCAGCTACTAAGTCGAGGTAGCTTTTCAGCCTTAGGAGGCTGTATGTAGTCTATTGGCATAATTGTTTTTGGCATATACTGTCCTGTCGTATTTTTATAGCCTTTTGCAATTAAAATGCTTGCATTGTTTTAATTGTCGAACTAGCTGAGTAAAAACAGATGTACTAAGTTGATGGTGTGTTTTACTTGAAAGCTGCTATAGGAAGTTTAGATTTAGGGAGAACTAGAATGTCAACCATTCTAATTATTGGCACAGCTGATACCAAAGCAGACGAAATACTTTTTATGAAGCAAATCATTGAGGGTGAAGGAAGCAAGGCGCCTATTATGGATGTAGGCGTATTGGGTGACCCTGCTTTTATGCCCGAGCACAGCAAGCATGATGTAGCAGCCGCAGCAAATACCAGCAATGAGGCAATCATTGCTTTAGGTGATGAAAATTTGGCTATGACCAAAACAGCTGAGGGTGCAACTAAACTTTGTTTGTCACTTTATGCTGAAGGTAAGCTGGATGGCGTACTTTTACTTGGTGGCACCATGGGCACAGATTTAGCTTTAGATGTAACCTTTGCATTACCTTTAGGTCTACCCAAAATGATTGTTTCGACCGTAGCGTTTTCTCATCTGATTCCACCAGAACGCTTATCACCAGATGTCATGATGATTTTATGGTCAGGCGGGCTTTATGGCTTAAACTCAATTTGCAAAGCCGTTTTGTCTCAAGCTGCAGGTGCTGTTTTAGGAGCAGCAAAAGCTGTACAAAAACCAAGTTTTAGTAAAGCTGTTATAGGTATGAGTTCTTTAGGTAGCTCAGCCTTAAATTACATGCTCTATTTAAAACCCGAATTAGAAAAACGAGGCTATGAACTCGCCGTATTTCATACCACGGGGCAGGGTGGGCGAGCTTTAGAGTCTTTAGCTGAGCAAAAACAGTTTGTGTGCATAATGGATTTTAGTCTGCAAGAACTGGTTAATGACATGAAAGGCTCTATGGTCACTTCAGGAAGCGATCGCCTAGAAGCTGCGGGGGCGGCTGGCATTCCTCAACTCATTGCGCCGGGTGCAACAGATCTTATTGATGTACCCACTTGGAAAGCCTTACCCACTGAGTTTGAAGCTAGGCCCTATCATGCGCATAACCGTTTGATTGCTTCGGTAACCATGACAGCTGCTGAACGCAGAGACGCAGCTAAACTCATTTGTAAAAAGCTAAGTCAAGCCAAAGCACCCGTTAAGCTGATTATGCCGCTTCAGGGCATTGAAGAATGGGATAGAGAAGGTAATGACCTTCATGATGCAGAAGGTTTAGCTGCCTTAGTAGATGAGTTGCGGAAGCTTGCTAAAGACCCCATCGAACTCATTGAATTAGATGCACATATTAATGATAAAGCCTTTGCTGATAAAGTGTTAGATATTTTTGATGCTTGGGTTAAAGAGGGTATTGTGCCGAGAGCTAACGAGTAAAAGTTAGCTGAAGCCCAAGTAGTATTATGAATTAAACAAATAACTCGAGGAACCCTTATGACCCAACCTTTACTCGCAAGACGACAAAAACTCCTTGGAGAGAAAAGCCCTCTATTTTACGAACAACCTGTGCATCTTGTAAAAGGCGAAGGTGTCTGGCTTTATGACACGGCAGGCAAACAATATCTTGATGCTTATAACAACGTGCCTTGTGTGGGGCATTGTCACCCTAAAGTGCTTGAAGCCCTAACAAGGCAAGCCAGCACGCTAAATACACACACACGCTATTTGCATGAAGGCATTGTGGATTACGGTGAAAGACTCACAGCTCTTTTTCCCGATGCTTTAAGCATGCTTTACCTTCTCTGCACGGGTAGCGAAGCCAACGAACTGGCCTTGCGTATAGTGCGTGAAACCACGCTCAAACAAGGCATTATATGTACAGACCACACTTACCATGGCAACACTCGAGCGGTTTATGACTTAGCGTCTTCTAAGCATGCGGTGTCACCAAATCCAGCGGTGAAGTACGTGCCTTTTCCTGAAACCTATCGCCCTATTGAAGCCTTAACAGGTGAAGCTTTAGCAGACGCCTATATTCAAAAGGTAAGGACTGCGATTGAGGAACTCGAGCAAGAGGGTCATGGTTTTGCAGGGGTTCTTTTTTGCCCTATTCTTGCCAATGAAGCGTTACCTAATGTTCCGCAAGGGTACTGGCAGAAATTAAAAGATGTTGTGAGCAAAGCGGGCGGCTATCTTATTTTTGATGAAGTTCAGTCCGCCTTTGGGCGTACCGGTAAACTTTGGGGTCAAGACTGGACGGGTGTAACCCCAGATATTGTAACGCTAGGTAAACCCATGGGTAGCGGACACCCGCTAGCTGGACTCATTGCTAGAAAAGAACTGGTACTCGAGTTTCAAAAAGAGGTGTCTTACTTTAATACCTTTGGGGGGAATCCTGTTTCTTGTGCAGTGGGCATGGCAGTGTTAGATGTCATTGAGCAGGAGGCTTTGCTTGAGAATGCTGCTGTAACGGGACGGTATTTACATGAAGGTATTCATGCTTTAGCTGAAGAGTTTGAGCTTATGGGTGACGTAAGAGGAGCAGGTTTATTTGTGGGTATAGAACTTGTGAAAAACCGTGACGCTAAAGAAGCTGCGCCAGAGGCAGCTGATTTTATGGTGAATAGTTTGCGTGAACATGGCGTCTTGTTAAGTCGAGCAGGTCGCTACCGAAATGTACTAAAAATACGCCCACCCCTTGTTTTTAGCAAAGTAAATGCAGACTTGTTGATTGCTAAATTAGAGGACGCTTTCAAACGCCTGCAATGAATGATTTTTATGACTTAAACTTAGAGGCTCAAGTAGCAAGACTACAAGATGCAGCGCTAAGTGCAGTCGAGCATTGGGCTATTGTAAAGCCAAAAATTAGCTTACTTAAATACCGCGAGAATGCCGTTTTTAAGCTAACAAGCGCAACAGAAAAAAACTATATTTTGCGAGTTCATAGGGCAAACTATCACTCAAAAGAAGCCATAGCATCTGAACTTAGTTGGATAGCTGCACTTAAAAAAACCTTAAATGTACCGCAGATTATAGCTACAAAAGAACAAACCCTTTTTGCTAAAGCCTTCGTAAAAGGGGATGCCGATGCTCGAGTGATTGATGTTTTTGACTGGGTTGAAGGATCAAGCCTAGCTGACTTACTGCCGCATATCCAAACGCAAGACCTAAAGCTATGGCTTAAAAAAATGGGTCAAGCTGCCGCGTGCTTGCATAAACACTCGAGTGTTTGGCGAATTCCTGAGGGTTTTGAGCGGCATAGTTGGGATGCTGAGGGCTTAGTGGGGGAGCGGCCGTTTTGGGGTCGCTTTTGGGAACTTCCTGTCTTAACGGTTGAGCAAAAAAAACTTATTTTAAAAGCGCGTGATGCTTTGCGTGTGAGCTTGCAAAAGTATCCTAAAACCAAGCAAAGTTATGGTCTTATTCATGCAGATATGATTCCTGATAACCTTATGATTTCGAATGATGAACTGGTCTTAATTGACTTTGATGATGCTGGCTTTGGCTACTATATGTTTGAACTTGCCACCATTTTGCACTCCCTGCAAGAGCACGCTGATTATGAAGACTTAAAAGCAGCACTCTTAGCAGGCTATCAAGCGTTTCGAAGCTTAAGCGAAGAGGATTTAGCTTATCTAGAAGCTTTTAGACTAGCTCGAGCTTTTAGTTATTTGGGTTGGTATAACGATAGACCAGAAATGCTTCGTAATACGGCAAGGGTTAGCAGAGCAATAGCTCGAGTTGTTAAGCAAAGTGAGAAGTTTTTAAGCTAAACCCTAGTGAATTTGCAATATGATTTCACCAAACTGATTTAATCTCGTCATAAAACTGAACAAGTCTGAGCGTACTTCCCAAACCTGTCTCGACTACGTCGGCAAGGTCGAAATTATGTAGCCTTTTGCGTTTAATACGTTTGCAGTGTTTTAAACGCCGAATTAGGTAACTAAAAACGGATGGGCT
>CAYGTA010000042.1:0-16718 GCA_964352605.1 uncultured bacterium
CGGTTGTTAGAAATTTAGAAGAAGGTCAACGCTCACCTTTATATCTTGTTGAAAATAACGATAGAGGGCAAAATCTGTTCGAATGCTTTTTGCGTTTACGTGACCCCAGACCTTGGTTATACAGTTTTGCAGGCATGGTTCGTTTGCAGCTTGCAGCAGGTAAAAACCCTGAGGAGAGACTCGAGTCTGCTGTGTTGCAAGCGGATGCGCTTTGTGTTTTGTTGCCTAAGTTTGCTACCAAGCAGCATCAAGACCCTCGGGCGCCGCAGCAGCTTTTGCCTATTAGGGCACTTGAAGCGGAGTTGCGTCGTAAAATGGGCAATCCTCAAATTGTTAGGCGGCGTTTGACAGAGCATTTTTCTCTTTCAGTAGATTAGTCATTTTTTGTGGGCTTTGTGAAAGGGTAGGTTGCCGGGCTGACTCGGGGTATAGTTTTAGTGATTTGAGTGCGGAGTTGGTAAGACTATGATTGATGCTATAGGTATGGTGTTAGGCACCGAAGATTCAACCCCTTTAAAATTCTGGTTTGCTGTTGCAGAAAGAACCAAAGTTCAGTTAGATGACATTATCTTCATTGAAGTGAATGACCCTGAGCAAGATGGCGAAGTTGTTCGTTTTTATGGTGTTGTTGATGAGGTTAGGCGTCGTTTTGAAGGTGTTCAGTTTGATGGTGATACTGAACTTGTTGTGCAAGGGCTTATGCCTGCCAATGTGGCTTACGCGGCGCATGTTTTGGTGACAAGGGTTGAGCCTGAAGATTTTATTCCACCTGGACCTGGTGATAAGGTTTTTATGGCTGTAGGGGAGTCTTTAGAGAAAGCTCTTTACTTAGATAATATGGATTTACCTTTGCCTGCTGGGGTTTTACGAAATGGTGAAGCGGGTTATTTAAACTATGACTTTATAAATGGTACTAAGGGTGCACATATTAATATTTCAGGTATTTCTGGTATTGCAACGAAAACCAGTTACGCCTTGTTTTTGTTGTTTAGCATTTTTAATGCGAAACATAGAACGACAAATAAAACACTTATTGAAAATCCAAATGCAACCAAAGCTATTATTTTTAATGTTAAAGGTACAGACCTTTTTTATCTTGATAAACCCAATAAAGAATTTAAGACAAATGAAACTAAGTGGCAGGAGAAACGTCGTTCTGCGCAAAGTCGTTATGAGATTTGTAATTTGCCTGAGCAACCTTTTGAGCGCATGGTTGTGCATGCGCCAGCTAGTGAGGGTGAAAATCTGGTTGCGGCTGCACCTGCTGCTGTGAGTGCGGTTCCTTACCTTTGGACTTTGCGTGAATTTTGTGAGCAACGCATGCTTCCGTTTGTTTTAACGGAACGTGATGCTATGACGAATCTTGGTTTTTTGGTGGGTCATATTGAAGAAAAGCTTTACAAATTAGCTCAGGGGCAAAAAACACCAAGTTTGGAAGTTGAACTAGGAGATGAAGGCTTTTCTCTCACTGAAGAAAACTATCAAACGGAACCTATTGAAACGGGGCTAGATTTTGATGAGCTTTCTGAACACAGCGGACGTGTCAGGTTAAAAACATTTGATGATTTGGTTAGCTACTTAGAATGGAAACTGCTTACTAAAGGTGCCGATGATGAAGATTCAAAAGGGGGAGACCCGCTTTGGAAAGCGCAACAAGCCAGAGGAACGATAGAAGCGCTGGTACGCAGATTGCGAGGCGCAGCGAAGCATGTTAGGCGGCTTATAAGAGGGGACTTAAGTGCAAAAGCCTTTTCAAGAGCAAAGATAGATATATTGAATGACGAAAAACAAGTGCATGTTGTTGACATTCACTCACTTGCACCCCTCGCACAAATGTTTGTTGTAGGGGTGCTACTTAAACAAGTTTTTGAAGAAAAAGAAGCAGGGCGAAAAGGACAAATCTTTGTAGTGCTAGATGAGCTCAACAAATACGCACCCTCTGAAGGCTCGAGTCCTATTAAAGATGTTTTGCTGGATATTGCTGAGCGTGGGCGTAGTATGGGTATTGTGCTTATTGGTGCGCAGCAAACAGCTAGTGAGGTTGAAAGGCGTATTGTGGGTAACGCTGCGGTGCGTATTGTTGGTCGGCTTGACGCGGCTGAAGCAGAGCGAGCTGAGTATCGCTTTATGCCGGGGTCTTTTCGGGGTCGTGCCACGATTTTAGCGCCGGGTACTATGATTATTCATCAGCCAGATGTGCCTAGCCCCATGATGCTCACTTTTCCTTTTCCTACTTGGGCTACAAGGGCGAAAGAAGTGGCGGCTGATGTGAGTGATGAAGCTGCGTTAGATATTTTAGGTTAAGCTAAGTCAATGCTTTTCGTGCTGTGGTCGTATTTTGAAGGGGCATTATTTTGTGATTCAAACCCCTTTCTATGACTCACTTACTATTCCGACTGCTTGTCGCATCATGTCATAAACGGTTGTCCAGTCTTGGGCCCCGCGACCTTTCTCTTGCGCGTTTGCGTAAATGCTTTGGGTGGCTTTTCCAACTAGAGTTTCAACGTTCATGGCTTCAGCTAAATCAATGGCAAGACCTTGGTCTTTATGCGCTAAATCTAAGCTAAAGGCAGGGCTTAAATCATTTTTCAAAACTTTATTTGGATAGGTGGTTGCCATGTGCCCTTTGCCAGCGGCAGTTCCTGACATGACATCAATGGCTAAGCTTCGGTCTAAACCAATAACTTCGGCAAGTGTCAACGCTTCAGCTGTTGCTACATTAACCATGTTAGACATAAAGTTATTGATGATTTTCATGCGTGACCCCATGCCTTCACCACCGCAATCAATAATAGGATCACCCAAAAGCTCGAGTAGGGGCTTTGCTTTCGCTAGATTTTCTTGGCTACCGCCCGCCATAATTAATAGTGTGCCTGTGTAGGCATGTTCTGAAGTGCGTCCGACAGGTGCGTCAATCATAGGAATGTCTTTTTGGGCCAGTTGAGTACGTATTTCATCGCTTTCAAGGGGGTGAATGGTTGACATTTCGATAAACAAACTGCCTGCCTTTATTTCTTCAAGACAGTCTTTTAAAACAGCTTTTACATGCTTACCAATTGGGAGCATAGTAAAGATGATATCGGCATCTTTGACTGCCATAGCAGCTGACTC
The DNA here is from genome assembly GCA_964352605.1 of uncultured bacterium. Taxonomy (GTDB): domain Bacteria; phylum Deinococcota; class Deinococci; order Deinococcales; family Trueperaceae; genus JAHEBB01. The sequence goes on from CAYGTA010000042.1 coordinate 3,112, forward strand.
AGCAGCTTGACCACCATTGGCTTTGTGTTTTTCTAAAGCACTGCTTGAGAGGTCAAAACCGCTAACGCTGTGACCTCCTTTAATGAGATTATGCGCCATAGGTAAGCCCATGGTTCCTAGCCCTAAGAAAGCAATCTTTGCCATTTGTCTGTCTCCTTTATGTCTTTAGTTGTTTTGCTGCCTAGAATTGAATGATAGGCTTAGTCTACCTTATGAAAATTACTTCTATTAGAACTTTGGTACTTGGCACTGCGATTGATGAACCAATTAAAACGTCATTTGGCACTATGAACTATCGCTACATGATTCTGGTGAATGTACAGACCGATGAAGGTTTAGAAGGTTGGGGGGAGAGTTGGAGTAACTTTCCGGCGTGGTCACCTAAAGAGCGTATTCATACGATTAATGATGGCTTTGCTCCACTGCTTATAGGCGAAGACCCCTGTAATGTAGAGGCGCTACATAGCAAAATGCGTAAAGCAAGTCGTATTTTAGAACGCCAATGGGGTGCACCTGGGCCTATTGCTCAAGCCATTAGTGCTTTAGATATTGCCCTTTGGGATATTAGTGCAAAAGCGCAAGAAAAACCACTCTATCAAGTTTGGCAAGCTAAACCTAATAAGATTCCTGTTTACGCAAGCGCTTTGGGACCAAGTGACCCAACAACCCTAGTTCAGCAAATGCAAGCCCAAGGCGTTAAGGCGTTTAAACTTAAACTTGGCTTTGGCCTAGAAAAAGATAAACGCAATTTAAAGCTAATGCGTGGGCTTATTAGCGATGATGCTCAGCTTATGGTTGATGCCAACCAAGCATGGGACGCAGAAACCACATTAGAGATGGCAGACATTTTAGAGGCTCATAAGATAACGTGGCTAGAAGAACCCATACCCGCAGATGAATGGCAAAGCATGGCTTACCTTAGAAAACAGTTACCTTTTAAACTCGCTGCTGGTGAGAATATTTTCAGTTCAACAAGTTTTAAAGAGCTACTCGAGTGTGAGCCTCTTGATATTGCTCAGCCTGATGTTTGTAAGGTAGGTGGTTTGAGCGATATGCGTGCGGTGTGTTTAGACGCTGTGCAAAGAGGGCTTGCTTTTGCTCCTCATTATTTAGGGGGCACAGTGGGGTTTTTGGCTTCCCTACATTTGTTTGCGGGTACAGCTGGGGGCTTGATTATGGAGTACGATCCTCATCAGAACCCAATGAGGGAAGCTTTGAGTGTTGGCACCTATGAACTTAGAGACGGGTTTGTCGAATTAAAAGATGATGCGGGTTTGGGGTTTGATCCTCAAGAAAGCATTATTAATAAATACTTAATATCCCAACTTATAACTTAATTGTTTTAAGGTCTAAGCTAACTTTCTTTGACATTGCGCTCAGGATTATGATTATAATGTCATAACATTTAAGTTCAAGCTAGTTCATTTGCTCTTAGAAGCGGTACTGCTTTTTTGGCATTGGCGATATCTTCTCGTTTTTGGAGTGTTGGCATGGCGTTACTCAAAGGCAAAACAGCTGTTATAACCGGCGCATCGAGTGGTAACGGGCGCGCTATTGCTTTAGCTTTTGCGCTTGAGGGCGCGAAAATCATCATTGCTGATATTCGGGAGTCACCGCGTGAAGGCGGCTTAAGTACAAAAGACCTAATAGAGCAACAAAGTACGCAACAGGCAGTTTTTGTTCACTGCGATGTGGGCAAAGTCAATGATCTTGAAGCTGCCATGAACGCAGCTGAGGAGCTTGGGGGTGTAGACATTATGGTGAATAACGCAGGCATTCTCAAGAAGCAAAGTGTTCTTGATGCTACAGAAGCTGACTTTGACCTTATGTCTAACGTAAATATAAAAAGTGTTTACTTTGGAACTCAAGTTGCGGCCAAACGCATGCTCAAAAAAGGCTCAGGCAATATTATTAACCTATCAAGCATTGCGGGTATGCGCGGCACAGGTGGTTACGCACTGTACTGCGCTAGCAAAGGCGCAGTACGACTTATGACCCACGCTCTTGCAGATGAGCTTGGCCCAAAAGGAATTCGTGTAAATGCGCTTCATCCGGGCATTATAAACACCCAAATGAATATTGCTGATGATCCTGTCATTGGTACTGAAATGGGTGAAACGTATCTTGACATGATTCCTTTACGTCGATGGGGTGAGCCTGAAGAAGTTGCCAAAGCAGCGCTCTATTTGGCCAGTGATTTATCAAGTTATGTAACGGGTTCATCTTTAGTTATTGATGGCGGTTATTTAAGAATTTAAGGAGGCATATGCAAAATTTTCCTAAAATAAGTGAAGCAAAGCGCAAAGCCCTACTCGAGCCTCCAACAGGCCCTGTTCGGGTGGTGATTGACACTGACTGTGCGAATGAGATTGATGATCAGTTTGCCTTGGCTTGGGCCTTGTTATCGCAAGATATTTTGAGGATTGAAGGTATTTACGCAGAGCCATATTCGTTTGGTATATACAGAGATGGCCTAATCAAAACGCGTGATTTACTGGCTGAAAAGAAAGATATTCCTTTAGAATTAAAGCGTTTTGTGGGTTGGATTGAGCGCCTTAATGCCCAAGGTCGTCATCCTGAAGATATTCCTTTTTGTACAGCTGAAGAAGGAATGGAAGAAAGCTATCAAGAAATTTTGACTGTGCTTGACAAAATGAACATGACTGGTGAGCAAAAGGTTTTTAGAGGTAGCCCTAGGTACTTAGAAAGTTACGATGAGCCTGTTGAATCTGAAGCGGTAGATCACTTGATTGAGTGTGCTTTAGCTAGTGATGAAATCTTGTATGTTCTTGCCATTGGAGTTTTGACAAATGTGGCTTCAGCACTCTTAAAAGCGCCTGAAATTGCTGATCGTATTGTGGTGATTTGGACAGCAGGTTACCCAACAGGAACAGCTATTTATAATACTTCTTTTAACATGGAACAAGACATGCTGTCATCAAAACTTTTGTTTGACAGTGGCGTGCCCCTTGTTTATTTACCGGGGTTTTACATGGGCGCCCAGCTACGCCTCTCTTTAGCTGAAATGGAAACATACTTTAAATCAAAAGGCGCGATTGGTGATTACCTGTATCATCTTTACACCAACAATCCTTTGCATCCACAACGTGGTATTGAAGGGCACTACGGGCGAACATGGGTTATTTGGGATTTAATAAACATAGCTTGGTTACTAGACCAAAGATGGGTACCTAGCCATTTGCTACCCACGCCAACCCTAGGTGATGACCAAATTTGGCATAACGACGGCAAAAACAATTACTTACTGCGCGAAGCTTTTGAAATTGACCGAGACAGCATTTTTAGAGACTTTTTTGCAAAACTCGAGCGTTTTGCTGCTAGTCAGAGTTAACTTCTATGGTGACGCCTAAAGCCAGTTCTAAAATGCCGCTTCATAAGCAGCTTTATGTAGACTTGAGAGCCAAAATTCAATCAGGTGAGTGGAAACCTGGTGATCTTATCCCTGCTGAGTCCGCTTTAACACGTAGTTACAATATGAGTCGCATTACGGTTAGAACTGCGCTTGACCATTTGGTGAAAGATGGATTTATTGATCGTTTTGCGGGTCGAGGAAGCTTTGTTAAGGCAGCCAAACCTGAAGAGCGTCAGTGCTTGACATCTTTTACTGATCAGGTTTTAAACTCAGGGCGTACCCCTAGTACCAAACTCGTTAAACTCGAGCGTTTTAAGCATAGTGATGCTAGTTTGCCGTTCGCTATAGATGAAAGCATCGTTATGATTGAGCGTTTGCGCTTAATTAATGGGGAACCTGCGGTGCTGATGCGTAGTTATTTACCTGAACGGCTTGTACCTGATATTCAAGTAAGTCATTTTGAAGAAACAGGACGCCAACAATCCCTCTTGTTTGTTTTAGAGCAATTTTTTGGCATTGCTCTTGATAAAGGTGAAGAGACGATTGCTGCGACTTGTGTTGGTCAGCAAGATGCGTCTTTACTTAGTTTGCCAGAGGGAGACGCCATTGTAGAGAAGATTTGCTTGGTTAGAAACCTTAAAAATGAGCCTGTTATTTATGAAACGGCCCTTTGGTGTATTCCTCAAACCCAACTTGTTCAGCGGCGCGCGGCAGGAGATTGAGTTCATGAAGACTTTTTATCTTGACCTAAGGGTAAATGTTATGACATTATGGGCATCATACTCAAGAACTAACACTTGTTCTGCGTTACTAAGAAATGCTGAACGCTCAGGAGAAAGACCATGACGCAACTCGAGCTTACTAAGCTTGTTAAACGCTTTGGAGATGTAACAGCTGTCAAAGCTATATCTTTGAGGGTTGAACCGGGCAGCCTTGTTGCATTACTTGGCCCCTCTGGCTGCGGTAAAACCACAACTTTACGCATGATCGCTGGTTTAGAGCAACCCACAGAAGGCGACATTCTTTTTAATGACAAATCTGTTTTAGGCATAGCGCCAGAAAAACGAGAAATAGGCATGGTCTTCCAACGTTACGTCTTATTCCCTCACATGAGTGTGGAGAAAAACGTAAGTTTTGGCTTGCGCATGAAAGGTGTGGCAAAAGACGAAATTGACAGGCGTGTTAAAGAAGTCATGAAAATAGTGCAACTTGAAGGCTTCGAAAAGCGCTTTCCCAGCCAACTTTCAGGCGGACAGCAGCAGCGTGTAGCCATAGCCAGAACTGTTGTCACAAACCCGCAGCTCTTACTTATGGATGAACCCCTCAGCAATCTAGATGCCAAACTTCGTGAAGAAATGCGAAGCTTTATAACAGAACTACAAAAACGCCTCAACATAACCACTGTTTTTGTAACTCACGATCAAATAGAAGCCATTGAGCTAGCAGACCAAATTGGTGTTATTTTTGACGGTGAACTTGTACAGTTTGGAACCCCCGAAGAAATCTTTAACCGCCCAGCAAACGCTCAAGTGGCTGACTTTATGGGCGCAACAAATATTATTAAAGGTACCCTGAAATCTAAATCAATTCTCGAGACTGACGCTGGCACGCTAAGTCTCTCTCAAGCACCTTCGCAAACTGAAGGTAGCACGGTAACCGCAACCATTCGCCCAGAGCATATTGACTTAAGTAAAGATGCTCCGCAGGCAAATGCACTAAGTGCCACGATCACAGAAGCCATTTACTATGGTGGAATTGTTAGTTATATGGTTGAAAGTGCAGGGCTTAAGCTCAACATTAAAGACCGTTCAACCAGACGTTTTGATGTAGGTGAGGAGGTGAGTGTCCATCTAGGTCAAGATCACATCTGGGTTTTTCCAAATGACTAAAAGAGCAACTCGAGTTTAACTAAATTTTGATGCTAATTATCGTAAATCGCTTTCTTAAGGAGGAAGTATGAAGCAAGTACGTTATATTTTAATGGCAGGCTTACTGGCAGTTTTGGGCTTAGTAAGTGCCCAAAATGCTGAGGCAGTAGCTTTTCAAGAGGCCTTTCTGGCAGGTGACTTAAGCTGGGAAGATGTTTTGGCAAGAGCTGCAGAAGAGGGCAGTGTCAACTGGTTTCACTGGGGAGGAAGTGAGCCCCTTAATAACTGGATTGATACGGTTGTAAAACCAGATCTAGCTGAGTTGGGTATTCGTTTAGAAACATCACGTCTTGCTAACACTCGTGACGCTGTTGATTTGGTTATTGCCGATAATGCAGCAGGTCGCGGTGTTGGTGAAGGCTCAGTAGACGCAATTTGGATTAATGGTGAAAATTTTGCCACGCTATCTCGTCAAGGTTTAAACTTTGGACCTTTTTCAGATAAATTGCCAAACTCTGTTTACTTTCACTTTGACCCAGCAAACCCAGCTTCTGGCCCTAACCTTTTTGACTTTGGTTTTCCTACCAATAACGAAGAAGTGCCGTGGTCAGGTGACCAATTTGTCTGCTTTATTGAGACTGAGCGTTTAAGTCGTGCTGATGCACCTAGTGACTTTGCTGAACTTAGAACCTTTTTAGAAGCTAACCCTGGTCGCTTTACGTATATTCGTCCACCTCAATTTAATGGTAATACCTTTGTTCAGACCGTACTTTATGCGCTTAATGCTGATAATGCTGGTGCAGAACCTTTCCAGTTAAACGCCGAAGACCTAGGTGCAGAAGAATTTGCTCGCTTGGCACAGCCTGCTTATGAGTATTTGAAGGGCTTAGAGCCATTCTTACTCGGTGGCGGCGGTAGCGAAGGTGACCGCGGTTCACCTATTTACCCTGAAGACCCAGCTGCATTAGATGCTTTGTTTACCAATGGTGAAATTGATATGGGATGTAAATTTGGTATGTACGGAACTGCAACCAATATTGAGAATGGTGTTTTTTCAGAAACCACTGAAAATATCATTTTCCCAACAAACGGCATGATTAAAAATAAAAACTTTATTGGTGTTCCAGGGAATGCCCCAAATCCTGCTGCGGCAATGGTCTTGGCTAACTACTTGTCTAGCCCAGAAAACCAAATTTCTAAACTTGCAGCTATTGGCTATAACCTTGGTGTAGATGGTGATTTGCTTAGCGCAGAAGACCAAGAAGCTGCTACCAATGCAGCGCCAAGTTTAGCTGGCATAACCCTAGCTCAACTTGGTGAAGTAACGGTACCTGACACCAATGCTTCTCTAATAGACATTATTGAAACAACTTGGGTTGAGTACATCGAGCGTCAGTCAACTGAGTCTTTTGCTGACATTGTAAGTGCAGCCTTTGAAGGCGAGTAAGTAAGCAATAGTGAACCTCTTCTAAATTTAGAAGAGGTTCACATCTATTTTAAGTCTTAGCTCTATTAAAAACCTAACGTAATTCAGGATTTTTAACTATTTATGACCAAACCTAGCTTATTACAACGCCTTTACATCCCCCTGATGCTTGCCCCAGTAGTACTCATTTTAGGGCTTCTTTTTGTTGGCTCAATTGTGGTTGCACTCTTACAGAGTTTTGGCTACGCACCTCTTTACGGCATTAATGAATTCCCAACACTAAGGCACTACAGAAGCCTATTTTCGCTTCCTGGTTTTTGGCGTTCAGTTGGCTACACCTTTTATTATGCACTTGTACCAACCATTATTGGTACAGCTTTAAGTATTTATTTAGCTCTTATTTTAAGAAAGAAATTTTGGGGTAAAACAGCTTTTAATTATATCTATAAGCTTCCCCTTATGATTCCCTATTTGGTTGGGGTTGCGCTTACTATTGTGCTTTTTGCAAATGGTGGCATTATTGCGCGTTTCTTATATGCGCTTGGTTTAATTGAAAGTACCAGAGAGTTTCCGCGTATTTTATATAGCCACTCGGGTCTAGGTATCATGATTGTTTACCTCTGGAAACAAATACCTTTTTCTACCCTTATTATTTACTCAGTACTTATGGGCTTAGGTAAAGAAGCTGAAGAAGCTGCTCTCACCTTAGGAGCTAGTCGTTGGCAGACCTTCTGGCATGTCACGCTACCTCAAATCATGCCGGGCATTGTCTCTGCAACCATTATTGTATTTGCCTTTAATTTTGGTTCTTTTGAAGTTCCCTTTATTTTAGGTGGTGGCTTTCCTAATACACTACCTGTAGAAGCGTGGCGAGCCTTTGATGACGCAGATTATTCAAGACGGCTCAGAGCTATGGCAATAGTTATGTTCATCAGTCTTATATCTAGCGGTGTGCTAATCACTTATTTAAATGTCTACCGTCGTTTTGAACGTAAAAGGGGCCGAGTATGAAGCTTCAAGATGCAGATGCCGTCAATCCCTTTCAACGTTTTTACCTGACTTTTGTAAGTGTTGCTATTTTAGGGCCCTTTATTCCCTTGGTCATAGCATCTTTTGCTTTTCGGTGGAATTGGCCTGACCTTTTACCAAGCAGATGGTGGTGGCAAGCTAGAGAAACCGCAAGGCTACCCTTAGCTTGGGATTACGTCTTTTCACCTGTTTCCAGAGTCTTAGAATCAACCCTAAATACGGTAGGCATTGCACTTGTAGTTACGCTCATTTGTATTATTGTGAGTTTGCCAGCAGCTAGGGTCATTGCAAAAGAAAAATTCAGAGGCAAAGCCTTCATGGAATTCTTTTTACTTACACCCTTAATTGTGCCTGAAATAGCGGTGGGCTTAGGCATCTTAGTAACCTTTATTCAGCTTGGGCTGGCAGGAAGTTACTTTGGCATTGTCATTGTGCATCTCATTCCCACCATTCCTTACATGGTGCGGGTACTCACCTCAGTCTTTCAGGGCTTAAGCAACGACTACGAAGAACAAGCAAGAGTTCTGGGTGCAAGCCCTTTAAAAACGCTCTGGCATGTCACCCTACCCATGATTCTACCTGGCATTATTGCCGGAGGGCTCTTTGCCTTTCTTATCTCATCGAACTTGTTTCTCTTAACTTTCTTTATAGGTCGAGGGCAAATAGAAACCTTACCAACACTCCTTTTCTCAAAAGTAAGTGGTGGTGGCTCACTTGACCCTGTTGGTGCAGGCATAGCCCTAATAGTCTCTGTACCCGGCATAATATTACTCATTTTGACTGAAAGATTCATAAAAGAAGAAGTCTTCGCTAAAGGATTTGGCGGATGAACCTAAGCAAAGAAGGCTGGCTCGAGTGTGCGGGTTTAGCTGAGGATGAGATTCCTGATGCGCTTATTCTTGAGGGTACGTGGTGGCATAAGGAGCGCTATGAGATGCGCTTGGCTTATCTTGATAATGTGCGTGAGCTTAACTTCCCTGATATGTATTTAGGGGATTATAAGACTAAAAAAATTTTGTTTTGTTGTGCTTATGGTGCGGCACGGGCGGTAGAACCCATTCATGCGTTTGGTTCTATGGGAAGCAAACGTGTTATTCAGATTGGCTCTTGTGGTGGGCTGCAAGAGGGCGTTGTTACAGGAGATATTTTGCTTTCAGAGCAAGCCAAGATTGGTGAGGGTGCGTCGCAGTATTATGGTAAAACAGATACATCGTCAGCTACAGTTCAGCTGCTAGACAAAGCTCAAAAAGGCTTTGAAAAGCGAGGCTTTAAGGTGCATCGAGGGCTTCACTTAACGACATCTGCTTTATTTGCGCAACCTCCTGAACGAGTGAAGATCTGGCAAAATGCAGGTTATCTTGGTGTCGATATGGAAACCTCAGCCGTGTTTACTGCGGCATCATTTTTTAATATGGAGTGCGCATCTTTACTCTTTGTATGGGATGAACTGCTCAATGACCGAACATGGTTAGATACCTTCAGTCCTAAAGAAACCCAAAAGCAAACAGACGCAAATAAAGCCATTTTTGAACTTGCATTGGAGCTCGCATGAAATTTGGTGTTCACATCGCACTTTGGATGAAAACATGGCAAGATGACGTGATTCCTTATATCGAAGAGGCTGCTCGACTTGGCTTTGACGGCGTAGAATTATCGCTACTAGGCATGACAGGCGACAACATTACCCGTATACGCAAATGCCTAGATGAAACAGGACTCGAGCTTACGTGCACGACGGGTCTTAATATGCAGCAAGATATAACAAGTGATGATTCTGAACTGAGAAAAGCAGGTATTGACTATCTTGAAAATGCCATTAAGACGGTAAGTGCTTTGGGGAGTCCGTTGCTTTCTGGTGTGATTTTTGCACCTTGGGGTAAGCGGCTTATGGAAGATAGAGGTGTTCGTTGGGAAAGAAGTGTTGAGGCTTTAAAAAGGGTGGCACCGTTGGCTAAAAATAACGGTGTGACACTAGGCATTGAAGCTATAAATCGCTTCGAGACAGATTTAACCAATACTGCTGAGCAGGCGGTTCAGTTAGCTAATGATGTTGATGAGGCTAACGTAGGCGTACTGCTTGACTCATTTCACATGAATATGGAAGAAAAAGATATTGTTGGCGCTTTAAAACTCGCCAAAGATAAATTGGTTCATTTCCATTGTGTTGAAAATGACAGGGGTGCTCCGGGCTCTGGACATACGCCGTGGCCACTGTTTTTTGAAGGCTTAAAAGCCATTAATTACAATGACTGGCTAACCCTAGAAATGTTCATTTTGGCTAATGAAGCCGTAAGCCCTGACCTTGCCATTTGGCGACCCATTGAGCATGACCCAAGTGAAGCAGCAAAGCAAGGCTTGGCATTCTTAAAGGAAAACCTAGCGTGAATGCCGACGCGGTAAAGATGCTTTTCGCTGCTTTAGCAGCACGCTTTGAAGAAGAAAAAGAACGCCTTGGTGATCTTGACGCCATCTTAGGCGATGGTGACCACGGTATAAGCATGATGAACGGCTTTTCGAAAGCAAATGAGGCTGTTAAAGACTCGAGTGAAGCTGAGGTTGGCAAGCTATTTCAGCAGGCAGGTCGCGCGCTTATGTCTGGAATAGGGGGTGCCTCGGGACCTCTTTTTGCCATGGTTCTTTTAGACTTGGGCAAAGCCAGCTTAACAGGAGAAAGTTTAAGCGCATCTGCTTTTCAAGAGGGCGTAAGTAACGCAGCCGCTTCTGTTCAGAGACTAGGCAAAGCGCAGCAAGGTGACAAAACCATGCTTGACGTTCTAATGCCTGTAAGCATAGCCCTTAAAGATGCAAGCAGTTTAAAAGAAGCACTCGAGCTTGCTTTTGAAACCGCTAGTAACGCAGCTGCAAGCAGTTCAGAACTGGCAGCTAAAAAAGGTCGTGCTCAGTATGTTCAAGGGGGCGGTATAGGGCATCCTGACCCGGGCTGCGTGTCTTTGGCTATTTTATTTGAAGTATTCTTAAAAACTTACCAAGAGGTACCTGCATGAAAAAAATTTTGAATCAGCAAACCACTATCGTTGAAGACATGATTGACGGTTATGTTGCAGCTTATGGTGATTATGTAAAAAAAGCGGCAAATCCTCGCGTTGTTTTGCGTGCAACGGCTAAAGAAGCTGGCAAGGTTGGTGTTGTCATTGGCAATGGTTCAGGGCATGAGCCTATTGCTATGGGCTGGGTGGGTAGAGGCATGTTAGATGCCAATGCTGTTGGTGATATTTTTGCTGCTCCTCCTGCTGACCTCATTCTTGATGCTATTCGTGAGGCAGATTCAGGGGCGGGTGTTCTTCTCTTAATTTCACGTCATTCAGGTGATGTTATTAATGGTGAGATGGCGGTTGAGTTAGCCCGCATGGAGGGTATAGAGGTTGAGGCTCTTTTAATGTATGACGATATTTCTTCTGCACCCAAAGGCAAAGAAGAAGATCGGCGGGGCGCAGCAGGTACAACCTTTATCTATAAAATTATAGGCGCGAAAGCTGAAGAAGGTGCAAGTTTAGCGGAGCTTAAAACACTTGCTGAGTATGTTCGCGATAATACTCGAACCTTAGCTGCTGCCATTGATGCGGGTATTTCGCCTCTTACGGGTAAGCCTATGTTTAGCTTGCCTGAAGATGAGGTTTTTTTAGGCATGGGTGTTCATGGTGAACCCGGCTTAAAAAGCATAAAAATGAACAGCGCAAATGCCATTGTTACAGAAATGATGACTGCGATACTTGAAGACTTACCTTTTAAAGAAGGTGATGAGGTCCTTAGTTTTGTAAATGGCATGGGTGGCACTACTTTAATGGAACTGCTTATCATTCAAAAAGAACTCAGTGAAATCTTGACGGCAAACGGAATTAAAAGCTTTAAGCCCTTGGTAGGTGAGTACATTACCACGCAAGAAATGGCTGGTTTTTCAATTTCTCTATGTCGGGCAAATGCTGACCTGAAGCGTCTTTGGGCTGCACCTTGCCATGTTCCTTTTTTTCACAGGTAAACGGTGTATCCATCCATTGTCGCTCTGGGTTGTGGCCTCTCAGCTTTTAAGCGTGACCGTTTAGATGGTTCTATTCGTGATTGGGTCGCCGAGGCAGTAATTGCCGCCATACAAGATGCAGGTATTGAAAAAGATCAGATTGATAGCACCATTGCTGCTTATGAGAGTGACCATTTAGCAGGGCAAATTGGTCAGGGCATCATTTGGCAAGATAGCCTTGGCTTAACCCCAAAACCTGTACTGCGGGTTGAAGGTTGCGGTGCAACAGGGGGCTTAGCTATTCGCAATGCTTTTGCTCATTTACGAGCAGGACTTAGTGACTGCATGTTGGTTGTGGGTGCAGAGCGTGTAGGTAAAAGTGTAAGTTCAGAAACAGCTAGTAAAATTTTCGCCATGTCCTCTGATACCGATTGGGAAATGCCGGTGGGTGGCCATTTTACCGCCTACTACGCGCTTGTGATGCGTGAACATATGCGCCGCTATGGCACTACAGAAGAGCAAATGGCGCTGGTATCCGTTAAAAACCACGGTAATGCAAGATTTCATCCGCTTGCTCAAAAACCAATGGACATAAATATTGAAGATGTTATGAATTCAAGCCTTGTTGCATCCCCCTTTAAAGTTCTAGATTGCAGTTTGCTAAGTGACGGCGCAGCCGCCATCATCCTTGCCACAGAAGAATGGGCCAAAAAGAATGTTGACTTAAGCAAACACCCACATGTGTACTTAACAGGTAGCGGCAGCGCAACTGACTACGCTCGAGCTGGAGAGCGACCTCGTGAGGTGTTTACGCAGTTTAGTGCTAAAAAGCTAGCTGCTCAGCAAGCTTACGCTATGGCAGGACTTAGCAACCCTTTAAAAGAGATTGATGTCGCAGAAGTCTATGATTCTTATACAGGTGCTGAACTCTTAGCTTACGAGGCCTTAGGGTTTTGTGAACTGGGGCAGTCAGGAAAAATGGCAGAGCAAGAAGTCTTTAACTTAGACGGAGATCTAGCTATAAACCCGTCAGGAGGCTTGCTTGGCTTTGGTGCAGCAGCAGGCGCAACAGGCATAGCTCAGGCGATAGAAGTCATCACACAATTACGCGGAGAAGCAAGCAAAGAACGGCAAGTAAAAGGTGCCCGTATAGGCTTAACAGATACCCATGCAGGCGTTTGCACCGTAGCTGCTGTACATATATTTGAAAGCAGGTCATAAATGGATTTATCTCAATACAAAAACTATGAAGACATAAAAAACAATTTCAAGTGGGATATTCCAAAGGTTTACAACATGGCGACACGCTGCCTAAGTGAATGGGCAAAAGACAAAGCTCGAGTGGCCATTTTTTATGAAGATGAAGCTGGTTTGAAGGAAACGCTTAGCTTTTGGCAGTTAGAAAAACGAACCAATCAGCTTGCTCATTTACTAAAGAGTCTAGGTATTAAAAAAGGTGATCGGGTTGGCATTATTTTACCGCAATGCCCAGACACGGCGATAGCTCACTTAGCCATATATAAGCTTGGCGCAATCGCGGTACCCATGAGTATGCTTTACGGACCAGATAGCTATGAATACATCATGACAAACTGCAGCATGAAAGCTGTCATTGTAGATGATACAAGTGTCGCAAAAATTCGCCAATTAAACATTAACTCACTCGAGTCTGTCATGGTTAGAGGTGCTGCTTTGCATGACGAGGTTTCTCTTGATGATGCCTTGTTGCACTCGACTTACTTTGAAGCAGTGGAGACGCTTTCTTCTGACCCGGCCTTGTTACTTTATACGTCGGGTACGACGGGGCATCCGAAGGGTGCTTTGCATTCTCATAAGATTCTTGAGGGCTACTTGCTTTCGGTTAGACTTTTTTACAATATTGATTTTGATGAGAGCACTGTTTTCTGGACACCCTCTGATTGGGCGTGGGTGGGT
>CAYGTA010000043.1:0-16642 GCA_964352605.1 uncultured bacterium
TTAGGTTCAGTAATTCAGATACCTTTAGTTTGTTCAATGGTCGCATGAATACTTTGATGGTGCAAGCATTCATGGAAACGCTATTAATAACTATTCTAGCTCTATTTCTGGCTCTGGTTTTCCATCTTTGGATATCGAGCTCTTGAGGACTTTGATTGGATTTGAACTTGATTGCAGAGTGCAATCTTTTACTAAGAGCCAGGGGTATTTTATTCTACTGTGACAATGAAATATGAATGATTTGGGCTAGCTTTAGTTAAATAGCATCATTAAAGAATTAACGGTCAGTTCTTTTAAGTTAGCTTTAAAATATGCCCCATTTTGAGATAAGTTCGACATGAAAGACACGAGTTGCTTATGAGCAAAATACTTACACTAAAACCTTTGATCTTATGTCTGTAAGCCTTTTGATTCTAGCCAAAGCCTTATCTTTTATAGCTTTAGCATTGCTGATAGGATCAGCCATAACGCGGCTTTACTTACTAAAAGATGAAAAGCAAATAGCAATAAAAGGACTAAAAATAGGCGCCGTCTTAATGATAATAGGGGGCATACTCGAGCTTTTTGGGCTTTTCGTGGTTCTGCCTTTAAGCATTTCTTTTACTCAGAAGCTTGCTTATATTATTTCAACCCGGTTACCGTGGTTTTTGCTTTTACGGTTGTTGTGGCTCGCTATTTTTACTGTGCTTTTAGTGAGATTAAAGCGTAACTCGAGTTTCTTACCTTTAGGTTTGGCAGGGCTGGTGTTGTCGGCTTTGGTCTTGGTTTTGAGTTTTTCTTTACAGAATAATGCTTCGATTTTGAGCTTGCTTTTGTCGGTGTTGCATTTTCTTTGTGCGGCTGTTTGGGCTGGGTCGGTTATGTATGCTTCTGTTTCGTCTTATTGGTCAGATTCAGGTAGGCAGGCTGATTTGTTTTTGCTTATGAAGCGTATTTCAATCATTGGACTTTTGAGTGTCTTTGTTATGGTTTTGACAGGTGTTTTTGCGGCGCGTCAGCATATCTATAGTAGGGAAGTTCTGGTGGCAAGTCAGTATGGTCGAGTGCTTGTTTTTAAGTCTATTTTGGTTCTTAATATTTTACTCTTAGCTTTGGCTAATAGAGCTGTGGTTTTGCCTATTTTGCGCTCAAAAGGCAGCTCGCTTAAATTGGCTCAGTTTATGAAAATAGAAGCTGTTTTGTTGCTTTTGGTACTTTTGGCAACTAGCTTATTAACGCAGAGTCCTTTGAATATTGGTGGGCATTAAGTGGTTTTGGGGCTGCTAGGTATTTCTGCAGCGTATTAACAAACGCAAATATTTCACAACGCGCCCTAGCACCCTTGTTTGATTTTCTTGTACGATGATATGATGAGATGGTTAAGGAATGTGAAAACTAGCACAAGCGCACAAGCCTCATGCTAGTTCAAACATTTTTAAGCAATTACGAGGTTGTTTTTTTCTTTTGCACCTTGTTTAAAGTCCAGCAGAAGATTATCTGACTGGGTATCTTTTGATGTGATTGCTTGAATCTAGAAAGGAGTATGTCTTTTGTACACTGCTATTTTTTTAATGATGCTCGCTGCAGGCTTTATCGGCGCAGCAGCCCTACTTGTTGGGGGTTTACTTGGCCCTAAGAAAGCTACTGAAACTAAGCTAGCCGCCTACGAGTCAGGCGTACCAGCTGTAGGGGATGCAAGAGAACGCTTCCCTGTACACTTCTATTTGGTCGCTATGATGTTTATTATTTTCGATATTGAAACAGCATTCTTTTATCCTTTAGCTGTAAAGTTTAAAGCAGCTCCCGAATTTTTATTTGTTAATGCCATTATCTTCGTACTTATTTTGGCAGTTGGTTATATTTATATCCTCAAGAAAGGGGTGCTTAACTGGAAATAGTAACTTAGCACCCTTAGCAGCTCGGCTAGTCAGAAAAATCTGAAATGCTGAAATGCTGAAATGCTGAAATGCTCTCCAGCTTATCTTTATGGCATTAACTGATCTTTTTACCAAAGACGTACAAGAATTAGAAAATGAAGGCATCTTATTTAGTAATTTAGAAAAACTCGTGGCGTGGGGCCGAAGTAACAGCTTATGGCCAGCAACCTTTGGCTTAGCTTGCTGCGCAATTGAAATGATGCAATCAACCAACCCACGCAATGACCTCGCTAGATTCGGTAGTGAGGTTTTTCGTGCATCGCCAAGACAATCAGACGTCATGATTGTAGCAGGGCGATTAAGTAAAAAAATGGCACCTGTTATGCGCCGTGTCTATGACCAAATGCCGGACCCTAAATGGGTTATTTCCATGGGCGCATGCGCCAGCAGTGGGGGCATGTTTAACAACTACGCCATTGTCCAAAATGTAGATTCAGTTGTACCTGTAGATATCTACGTGCCGGGCTGCCCACCTAGACCAGAAGCGCTTGTTTACGCAGTTATGCAACTTCAGAAAAAAGTACGTGGCGAAGTCTTTGATGAGCGTGGCATCGAGTTACCCATGGTAGAAGGCTGGTCACGATGAGTCTGGTTGAATCTATCGTTGAACAGCTTAAAGAAGCTGGCGGTAAACCCGGCGAATTTAAAGGTATGGTTAGCGTAACGGTAGACAAAGAAAACGTTGTAAGTTCTGTTGAAGCAGCCAAAGAAGCAGGCTTCAACATGATTAGTGACATTTTTGGCATTGACTATTTAGACTACCCAGGGCATCAAGGCAAGCGCTTTACGGTTGCTTATAACCTGTACAGCATAGAGGCCAACGAACGCGTTTACATTCGTGTAAACCTAGATGAAGACGAAAGTCTAGCTACTATTAACCACCTCTGGAAAGGCTCATCCTTTATGGAGCGAGAGGTTTATGACATGTTTGGTGTTGTCTTTGACGGACACCCTGATTTACGTAAACTTATAACTCCAGAAGATTTAGATGGTCACCCGCACCGTAAAGACTTTCCGCTAGGCGAAACCCCCACCTTGTTTAATGATGGGCGTTTTCTTGACCCCGCTAGTTTTCGTGCCGGCATGACAGGTGGCAACGCCGGTCTTTCTGGCTGGACAGGTGGCGCGCGTAAAGGAGTTTCATCTAAAGGCATCTTAAAAGAAGATGGAGGCAATTAGTGGCAGTCAAAAGCACAAACCCTAGCTTACAAGCTTCACAACCGCATGGTGAGTTTGAAACCAAGTACATGCGCGTCAATGTTGGCCCGCAGCACCCCAGCACCCACGGTGTACTGCGCCTTGTCGTTGATATGGACGGCGAACGCATTGCAAACATCATTCCACAAATTGGTTACCTTCATACAGGCTTTGAAAAAACCATGGAGAACCGCACCTATCAGCAAGGGGTAACCTACTCAAATCGCATGGATTACCTTCATGCATTTGGACATGACCTTGCGTACGTATTAGGGGTTGAAAAACTCATAGATGCACAAGTACCTGTAAGAGCAGAGCGCATCCGCGTCATACTCACAGAACTCAACCGCATTGCTAGTCACCTTGTTTTCTTCGGAACAGGCATTCTAGATATGGGCGCACTCACCTTATTCTTTTACACCATGCGTGAACGCGAAAAGATCATCGATATTTTTGAAATGGTTTGCGGTGTTCGCATGAACTACGGATACTTTAGAGTTGGAGGGCTTTCTAAAGACCTTCCAGAAGGCTTTGAAGAAGCTGTTAGAGACTTCATAAAAGAATACCCAAGAATGATGGACCAATACGCTGCTCTTTTTGCCAAAAACCCAATCTTTTTAGATCGGACCAAAGGCATTGGCGTGATGAGTAAAGAAGAAGCCATAAACTACGCCCTAACAGGACCAAGCTTACGTGCCAGCGGCGTTCCACTAGACTTTCGTAAAGCCCAACCCTACAGTGGCTATGAAGACTACAAATTCAATGTACCCACCAGCGAAGTCGGTGACGTGCACGCACGCTTCATGCTTCGTTTTGAAGAAATGGCTGAAAGCCTAAAAATCGTAGAGCAAGCCCTAGACATGCTCGAGCCGGGCGAAGTTAAAGACCCAGACCGCCGTATTTCACTACCCCCACGCAGTGAACTAGAAAACTCAATGGAAGCCGTAATCTTCCATTTTAAACTCGTAACCGAAGGCTTCCACCCACCCCGTGGCGAAGTCTACGTACCAACAGAAAGTGCACGCGGAGAACTAGGCTACTACCTCATAAGTGACGGAGGCTCAATGCCCTACCGAGTCAAAGCTCGAGTTCCTAGTTTAATGAATTTACAATCACTCGAGCCTGCTTGTGTGGGTGGTTTGTTTGCAGATATGGTTATGAATATTGCTTCGTTTGATCCTGTGATGGGAGATGTTGATAAGTAAGATGGTTGAATTAACGACAGTTAAACCTTTTTTTGATGATCATAGTGACATCCGAGATGAGATTCTTGGGCGTTACCCTGATTATGGTCGTCGTAGCGCGGTTATGCCTCTTTTGTGGGAGGTTCAGCGTGTTGAGAAACATGTGAACGAAGCACGTATTCATGAAATTGCGGGTCTGACAGGGTTGCATCCTACCGAAGTTAAGGGTGTTATGAGCTTTTACTCTACCTATCATGAGCATCCTATTGGCAAGTATCATTTGCAAATTTGCTCTACGCTTTCTTGCTCTCTTGCTGGTAGTGATGAAATGTTTGATTTCATTAGTGAAGAGACGGGCCTTGTTAATGGTGAGGTTGATCGTGAGGGTCGTTTTAGCATTCAAAAAGTTGAGTGCCTTGGCTCTTGCACAACAGCTCCGGTACTTCAAGTGAATGACACGTATTATGAAAATGTTAGTCAGTCTTACTGCGTTAAGTTACTAGCTGCTTTTAGAAAAGATGAAATGCCTGAACCTGTGCGCGCCAGAGGTGGCGACAATGCAGGTGAAGAAAAAGCAAAGATTGTTGGGAGTGACGCATGAGCGACGCTGTAGCTGACAAGCCAAAGGCAATAACCAGCCGTAAAGACCCGCGTTTTGAAGTCACCATGTATAAGTACATTGGTATGGAAAACTCTCATACTTTAGAGTTTTATAAGAGCCATGGTGGTTATGAGGCTGCAAAAAAAGCCATTACAACTATGTCACCGACCGAAGTTGTGGATGAAGTCAAAAAGTCCGGCTTGCGTGGTCGTGGTGGTGCGGGCTTCCCGACAGGTTTGAAGTGGTCTTTCATGCCGCCTGTTGATGGCCGTCAGCGGTTTATTGTTTGTAATGCAGATGAGTCAGAGCCGGGTTCTTGTAAAGATCGCTATGTCTTATCTGATGACCCGCATCAGCTTATTGAAGGCATGATGATTGCGGGCTACGCGATTGGTGCCACCAAAGGTGTGCTTTACATTCGTGGTGAGTACTATGAGGCTTACGAAAATCTGTATCAAGCTAGACAAGACGCTTTAAAAGAAGGCTTCTTAGGTAAAAACTTGTTTGGTACTGACTTTGAGTTTGACATTATTCTGCACCGTGGTGCAGGTGCTTATATTTGTGGTGAAGAAACGGCGTTAATGAATTCTTTTGAGGGCTTTCGTGCTAACCCACGCTTAAAGCCTCCTTTTCCTGCTCAAGCAGGCATTTATAGTTTGCCTAGTACTATTAATAATGTAACGTCACTTGCGAGTGCGGTGCATATTATTGCTAAAGGTGCCGACTGGTACGCAAATATGGGTACAGATGATTCTAAAGGCTTTCATCATGTACAACTCTCAGGCCCCTTCAACAGACCTGGTGTTTATGAAATACCCATGGGCATAACTTACCGTGAAGTTATTTATGACTTAGGGGGCGGCCCAAGTATGGATGTTAAAGCGTTCATACCCGGAGGCTCGAGTTGCCCTATGTTGCCGTTTACCGATGAGTTCCTTGATATGCCTATGGAGTACGCGTCATTGGCTAAAGCAGGTTCAATGCTTGGTACGGGTGGGCTCATTTTGATTCCTCAAGAGAAATGTATTGTTGATGCGCTTGCTAATATTGTTCGTTTTTATGCGCATGAATCTTGCGGTAAATGTACGCCTTGCCGTGAGGGTGTTTCAACTTGGATGCCAAAAATGTATCAGAAACTGCTTGCGGGTTTAGGTGAAAAGGGTGACCTTGAATTACTCGAAGATGTAAGCGAGAATATTCGTGGTCGTTCTTTTTGTGTACTTGCAGATGCCTGCATTATGCCGGTACAAGCAAGCATTCAGCATTTTCGGGCAGAGTATGAATACATGATTGAGCATGGCAAATCCATGTATGAAAAACGTAGTTGGTGGGCAGCATGAAGATAAAAGTTAATGACGTTGAGTTGGAACTAGCGCCGGGCACATCTGCTATTGATGCAGTGTTTAGCGCAGGCTATGACGTGCCGTATTTCTGTTCTCAGGAATACATGAGCCCGATTGGGGCTTGTCGTATGTGCCTTGCTAAAGTGGGTGCGCCACGAAAAGATCGTGCCACCAATGACTGGATTATGGATGAGGAAACAGGTGAACCTAAAATCTTTTGGTTTCCTAACCCTATGGCAACCTGCACAACTTCCGTTATGGAAGGCATGGTTATTGACACATTAGCGCCTGAAGCGGTTAAAGCTCAAAAAGGCATGGTCGAAATGACCCTTATTAACCACCCGCTTGATTGCCCTACTTGCGATAAAGGTGGCGCGTGTGAGCTTCAAGATCGAGCTTATGAATATGGTTCTGGTGAAACACGCTTTGTTTTTGATAAGCGTCATCAAGAAAAACATCATGCTTTAAGTGATTTAATCACCCTTGACCGTGAGCGTTGTATTCACTGTAAACGCTGCGTTCGTTACTTTGAAGAAGTTCCTGGTGATGAAGTCCTAGACTTTATTGAACGGGGTGGACACACTTACATTGGCACTGTTGATGAAAGTATGCCGAGTAACTTTACGGGCAACATTACAGACATTTGTCCTGTAGGCGCATTGCTTGATTCAACCAGTCGTTTTAGAGGTCGCAACTGGGAGTACGATCATACTCGCTCAACATCACTAGATGATGCCAGTGGCAGTTCCATCATGATTGACGCTCGTACAGGGCGAATTGAACGCATCAAAGCAGCCTTAAACACCCAAGTAAACAAAACATGGATTGATGACGGCACTCGCTTTGGGCATGAATATGTAGACAGTCCAGATAGAATCAAAACCCCACTCTTGCGTAAAAATGGCAAACTCGAGCCTGTAACTTGGGAAGAAGCAACGGCGTTTGTTGCTTCTAAACTTAAAGACCTAGCTGAGCATGAAGTTGCGATTGCTATTCGTGCAGATAGTACGCTTGAAGAAGCTGTGGGTGCAAAGTCACTTGCTGATTACTTAAAAACAGGACAGCTTGACCACTACCCGCGTTATGCCAGCTCAGTTATTTCAGAAAACCCAGCAAACTTTACAGATTTGGCTACGGCTGACGCGATTTTTGTTATTGCAGATGTCACTGAAGAAGTACCTAATGTTGACTTGCGTATTAAAGATGCCCTTAAGGGTGTTGCGCCAGTAGAAATGATGGCACATGGTGTGCCCATTGCAGATCTTCGCTTAAAAGAGCATATGCCGCGTAAAAAAGAAATCTTGACGGTAGCGGCACCTTACCGTGTTGACCTTATGAAGCACGCTGGCAAAGCCATTGAATACAAGCCAAACGGTGAAGCTGAGTTATTTGCAAAGCTTGATGCTGAGCTTAAAAAGCAACTAGAAGAAGCAAAAAATGCCGTTATTGTGATAGGTGCATTTGTACTTAACTCTTCTGAAGCTACCCAAGCAGCTGAAGAGCTAGCCAAAGCTACCGGTGCGAAACTCATGAAGTTAGGCGCAATGGCAAACAGCTTTGGTTTAGAAAGTCTAGACGTGCTACCAAGCAAAGCCAATTACAGTTACCAAAACATGCTAAATGGCAGTGCAAAAGCCCTCATCCTATCAAACCTAAACCCAGCTCAAAATGAAGAAAAAGCCAACAATCTAAGTAGATTAGAGCTTTTAGTAGTTCATGATTTATTTGAAAATGAAACCACAGCTCTTGCCGATGTTGTTTTTCCTGCCAGAAGTGGTTACGAAAAAGAAGGCACTGTTGTTAATTTAGAAGGACGCTACTCGAGTGTGAATGCTGCGCCGGTTGATAGTGGTCAGTCTGTTGATTTTACAGGGCTTGTTAAAGAACTGGGTGAGGCTTTTGGTGAGCGTTTAGAAGGCAGAAGTGTGCGTAGTGCCCGTCGTTTGCTTAAAAACTCGTTGCCTCTTGATCTTAATGCCTTGGCTGATGAGGGTGAAATTGTTGTTGCTAAGTCAGCTGCTACTGCGGGTGTTACTACGCGTAGTTCGGGTAATACTTTGCTTGTGCCTAGTATGGTGCGTTCTGAGTACTTAAGTCGTAACCCTCAGTTAAGCGCAGCGCAGGGCGGTAGTGTTCTTCGTATTCACCCTGAAGATGCAGCTTCACATGGCTTAAATCGTGATGATGTTGTAAGCCTAATGGTGGGCGGTGTGAAACGTCGTTTAACGGTTAAGCTAACGCAGGCCGTACCTGAAGGAATTATGTTAGTTCCTGCCTCTTCTGATCAGCCGGTTGGTTTGGTTGAAGCGGATATGTATAGTTTGAGCAAAGAGCAAGTAGCGTTGGAGGTTGCCTAAATGGATCCGTGGTATATAACGCTTGGTAAAGCGCTTTTTCTTTGCCTTGTCTTGCTTGGTGGTTTTGCCTATATGACCTTGATCGAGCGTAAACTTTTAGGTCGCTTTCAAGCACGTATGGGGCCAAATCGTGTCGGACCGTTTGGGCTTTTACAACCCATTGCTGACGCTATTAAATCAATCTTTAAAGAAGATATAACTGTATCTGCTGCAGATAAGTTTGTGTTTTACCTTGCGCCTTTCTTAAGCATTGTCTTTGCTCTTACTGCCTTTGGAGCAATCCCAGCTGGACCTGCAGGCTCCTTCTTTGGCATGAACCCTTGGGTAATGGATTTAGACATTGGTTTACTCTTTGTTTTTGCAGCAACCAGCATTGGGGTTTACGGTATTTTTCTTGGAGGCTGGGCGTCAAACAGTAAATATGCCCTTTTGGGTTCTTTACGCGCCTCTGCACAGATGATTTCTTATGAACTTGGGTTAGGCTTATCGGCGTTAACAGTCGTTATGATTGCAGGCAGCCTTAACTTTCGTGAGATTGTTGAAATGGGTGTTTGGTCAATGCATCCTTTACTCTGGATACCTTTAATTATTGCGTTTGTGACTTATGTTATTTCAAACATTGCAGAAATTAACCGTACTCCCTTTGATATGCCAGAAGCAGAACAAGAAATTGTAGCCGGTTACTTAACTGAGTATTCATCTATCAAATGGGCTTTGTTTCAAATGGCAGAATACGTTAATGCCTTTACCGCAGGTGCAGTGATTAGTACACTGTTTTTGGGGGGATATAAAGGCCCAGCCTTTTTAGATCAATGGATTCCTGGCATTAGCGAATGGCCCTTTATTTGGCTTATTCTCAAAATGGCCGTCTTTATCTTTTTATTCATTTGGTTGCGTGCCACTTTGCCACGCTTACGTTACGATCAACTCATGCGATTTGGTTGGATTTACTTATTCGAAATTGCGCTTGGGGCTGCCCTCTTAACAGGCTTCCTGATTGCGTTTGTTATTTAGTAGGAGGTACTGAGTGAGTGTACTAGAAATTGCAAAAGGGATGGGCGTTACTCTCGGGCACCTCTTCAAGAAGCCTGTAACGATTAGCTACCCTGAAAAACCTGTAGATATAAAACCACGCTTTCGTGGGCGACATCATTTGCTGCGTCACCCGGATACTAATTTAGAAAAGTGTATCGGCTGTAGTCTTTGTGCGGCAGCTTGCCCTGCTTATGCTATTTATGTAGAAGCTGCAGAAAATGACCCTAAAAACCCAACCAGTGCAGGAGAGCGCTACGCAAGTATTTACGAAATCAATATGTTGCGCTGCATCTTTTGTGGATTCTGCGAAGAAGCCTGCCCAACAGGAGCAATTGTGCTGGGTCATGAGTTTGAATTAGCTGACTTTGCCTATCAAGACTTTGTTTACGGCAAAGACGACATGATGGTAGGCACCAAAGGTAGCAAATGGCAACGCCGTGAAGCCAAGAAAAAAGGTAATGAAGTAAGCCTTGGCTTTGAGTCAGGTCCAAGACCTGAACTAGAAGGCGTAGATTACTAAATGTTTGTTTTCCTTATTTTATCGGTTGTCATGATTATAGGTGCTGTGGGTGTTATCACTTTAAAACAACCCGTACATGCAGCTCTGTCGCTCGTAGCAACGTTACTCACGCTAGCTGTTACTTATGTGACTTTAGAAGCGCATTTCTTAGCAACCATTCAAGTGATTGTCTATGCTGGTGCAATTATGGTGCTTTTCTTATTTGTCATCATGCTTTTAAATGTACAAGAAGACAAAGAAGAAGCAGGCCTTGCCTGGATACGTCCAGCAGCCTACGGCATTGGTCTAGCAGCCGCATTCGGCATAGCCATAACCGCATTTCGTAACCCAAGTCAAATACCTGACATAGCTGTCGTGTCAGCAGCTTTGCAAGGAGGGGGCGCAGGACCCATAGCAGATGCACTCTTTAGTGAATTTGTACTACCCTTTCAACTCGTAGGTGTACTGCTACTAACCGGTATTGTAGGCGCAACCAGTTTGGTTCAAAGAAAAGCAGTAACAGTTTACGGTAGCCCTGAAGAAAAACTAAAAGTACCCACTGTAACTGCTACTGCTACAAGCGGCGTTGCCGTTCTAGAACGAGAACCCGCACCAGAAGTTCAAGTAGAAAGCAAACAAGAACTCAAAGAATCAGAAGAAACCGAAACCGACTCAACAGTAGACGAAGCAACCCTACTCGAAGAACTCGGACATAGCGAAAAAACCCAAGAGATAAGTGAAGCTGAAGCCCAAAAAGCAGAAACAACGCCAGAACCAGACGCAAGCTCGAGCTTAAAAGAAGACGCTCCAGCAGACTCGAGTGACGCTAGTGTAGTTGAAAAGGATGATCTAAAGCGCATTAGTGGTGTTGGCCCTGTTTTAGAAGGCCTTCTTAATGACAGTGGCGTTTTTACATTTAAGCAAATTGCAGCGTTTACAAAAGAAGACATTGCAGCTTTAGATGAAAAGCTCGAAGGTTTTCATGGTCGTATTGAACGAGATGATTGGGTTTCACAGGCAAAAGAATTGGCAGCGGAGAAAGAATGATTTATTTACTTAAAGAAAAAAGCAAGAAGAGTGAAAAAAGAAAACCTTCCTTTTTCCTTTTTCTTTTTTCCTTAAAAGCTCCTGAAAGGGGCGTATATGGTTCCTACTGAGTATTATGTTGCGCTCAGTGCGATTATTTTTGTGATTGGTGCCGTTGGTGTTTTGACGCGCCGTAGTGCCATCATGATTTTCTTGTGTGTTGAGCTTATGCTAAATGCCGCCAACTTGGCACTTGTCGCCTTTGCGCGACAGTGGGCAGGTGTGGGTGGCATGACTGGTCTAAATGGTCAAGCGGCAGTCTTTATTATCTTGGCAATTGCCGCTGCTGAAGTGGCTGTTGGCCTTGGCATACTGGTGGCTATTTTTAGATATAGAAACAGTACAAATGTTGATAGCTTGTCGGAGGTGCGTTTATGAGCGCTGTAGAATTAGCCGCCTTAGCGCCTCTTTTAGCGCTGCTTGGCGCGGTCATAAATGGCTTTTTTGGTAAAGCCCTAAAAGAACCACTACCGGGCTATATTGCCAGCGCTATGGTGGGGCTTGGCTTTCTTTTATCGCTGACCGCTTTCTTTGCTCTTATGGGCATGGCTGAACCAATTGTACACATTACGTTTTGGGACTACCTCAAAGCAGGTTCTTTTGATTTAAGTCTAGGCTTTACCATCGATACCTTAAGCATTACCATGATGATGATCATTACTGGTATAGGCTTTTTAATTCACATTTACTCGATTGCCTACATGCACGGTGATGAAGGCTTCTCACGTTATTTTGCCTACCTTAATTTGTTTGTCGCGGCCATGCTCATTTTGGTATTGGCAGACTCCTTTTTCTTAATGTTTATTGGTTGGGAAGGCGTAGGGGTTTGCTCTTACTTGCTTATTAGCTTTTGGTATACCAAAACAGAGAATGGCGACGCTGCAAGAAAAGCTTTTATTACCAACCGTGTTGGTGATGTTGGTTTCTTAATTGCTATGTTCCTAACGGTTTTTGCGTTTGGTACTCTAAATATTCATGAAGTTAACGAACTAGCCTTAGCGGGTACTGTAGGTGCTGGCTTAATTACAGCTATTGGCATATTTTACTTGCTAGCAGCAACAGGCAAATCAGCCCAGTTACCTTTACAAGTCTGGTTGCCTGATGCTATGGCAGGCCCAACACCGGTATCTGCCCTCATTCACGCTGCTACCATGGTTACAGCCGGTGTCTACCTAATTGCCAGAGCCGCACCTTTATTTGCCTTGACACCTGTTGCTTCAGGATGGGTGGCTTGGATAGGAGGAATAACAGCCTTTATAGCGGCCTTTGCAGCCTTTGCTCAAACAGATATTAAAAAGATATTGGCTTACTCCACCATTTCACAACTTGGCTACATGTTTGTAGCTGTAGGTTGCGGCGCTTACTGGGTTGGTATCTTTCATGTCTTTACCCACGCATTCTTCAAAGCCCTACTCTTCTTAGGGTCAGGCTCAGTTATACACGCACTGGGTGGCGAGCAAGATATAAGAAAAATGGGTGGCCTTCATAAATACATGAAGATAACCAGCTGGACAGCCTTAATCGCTACTTTAGCCATTACAGGCGTTCCCTTTCTTGCAGGCTTTTTTAGTAAAGACGCCATATTGTCACACGTATTTAACAGCAAATTAAATTCAGGGTTTTCTAACTACATGCTTTACATTTTGCTACTTATTACTGCAACCATGACCGCGTTTTACATGTTTCGCTGGTACTATCAGATTTTTAGAGGCGAAGAGAGACTCAGCGAAGAAGCTAAAGAACATGTGCATGAATCACCCGCCCTCATGACAATACCCCTTGTAATACTAGCCTTTTTTAGTATTTTTGCAGGCTACCTAGGTTTACCTGAATTTGCCTTCCCCAATGCTTTTGCACACTGGCTTGAATTTTCAATAGAAACGCCAGTAAGCTTCAAGCATCCTTCGTTAGCAGTAGAGTGGTTCTTAGTCTTAGAATCAATTGTCGCTGCAGCTCTAGGCTTATTCGCTGGCTTCGTTATATACCACAGGCGAAAAGGTAAACTCCCCGAACGAACTCGAGTATTTGCTAAGTATGCTGAGACCGCTTTGGGCTTCGATAAGCTTTACCGCACTATTTTCACCAAGCCCTCTGAAAAAACAGCATCTGGTTTTTCTGCCTTTGATAACAGTATTGTTAATAAAGGTATTGGACGCTCAGCAGGGATTTTTGCGGTTTTAGCAAATATGATTCGTTGGCTTCAAACCGGTTATGCAAGGCAGTATGCGCTTGTAATGTTTGTTGGAGTAGCTATTTTTGCTCTGGTTGTTGCATTTAGTGGAGGTCTAGCATGAGTCTTGCGGTTCTTCTGGTACCTTTCCTTGCAGCTATTGTGGTTGCGTTTACACCTGTTCGCGGTATTGCCTACGGTATTGCTTTATTAAGCACCTTCACAACCTTTGTTCTTTCTCTTTTCCTAGCTGATTCAGCTGTCATAAGTCAACTCTGGATTCCGGGTTTTGGTGCTTACTTTGAACTAAGTGCTGCTGGTGCTGCGACGGCCCTTATTCCTGTTGCTGCGCTTGTTATGATTCCCACCGTTTATTATGCAGGCTATAAAATTACTGAACGTACTGCCAGCATGCTTGCCTTGCTTTTAGCTATGCAGGCAGGCCTAAACGGTATTTTCTTAGCTAAAGACCTCATTATGTTTTACGTATTCTGGGAAGCAACCCTTATTCCTAGTGTGCTCATGCTAGGCATTTGGGGTCGAAAAGAGCGCCGTCAAGCTGCACTCAAGTACCTCATTTACGCTGTTGCAGGTTCTTTCATTATGCTTATTAGCATCTTGGCAATCAAACCTCTTTCTGGCGCAGTAAGTTACCGTATTAGCGACTTACTTCTTGCTACTCCTAATTTAGCAATCGGCACACAAATTTGGTTATTCCTAGGCTTAGCTATTGGTATGGCAGTCAAATTACCCCTGTGGCCTTTACACGGCTGGCTTATAGACTTTAATGAACAAAACCATGAATCCGGCGTGGCAGATGTTGCGGGCACACTCTACAAGGTAGGTGGCTTTGGCTTTTTTGCATGGGCACTTCCGTTACTGCCAGCAGCAGCCAATAGCATTGGCGTTCTATTCTTAATACTCTCGGCCTTCACAGCTGTTTACGCAGCCATGATTGCCACAAGCCAAACGCATCTTAAACGCTTTCTTGCTTACGCATCTTTAGCGCACATGGGTGTCGTTGGCGTAGGTATCTTTGGTTTGCATATAGCAGGTCTTAATGGCGCAGTTTTCTTACTGGCAGCCCAAATGCTTTCAACAGGCGGTCTCTTTTTCATAAGCGGCATGCTTTATGAACGAAAAGGAACCTTTGATATGAGTGCCTACGGTGGTCTTTCTAAAAGCGCACCTGCACTTGCAGCCATGACACTCTTCATACTCTTTACCAGCATAGGTGTACCCGGCTTAGCGAACTTTCCGGGTGAATTCATGAGCCTTATGGGAGCCTTCCAAAGCAACGCATGGATAGCAAGCTTTGCCACGCTAAGCGTAATTGCGGCAGGTGTTTACGGCGTGAACGCCTACCAGCGCATTTACCAAGGTGAACAAAAAGAAGCCATAAAAGAAATAAGCTCAGCAGAAGCCTTCGTGCTCATCCCGCTAATAGCAGGCATCTTATGGTTAGGCTTAGCCCCAGCAGCGTCGCTCAACCACATAGACAAACAAGCTGCCATAGCGGTAGAACAACTCGAGCTTAGTCAACAAACCATTCAAAATGAACTCGCAGGAGGTAACTAATGCTTGGCATGATTGATCTTAATTTTGCACCTTTAGCCCCTGCACTTGTTCTTTTTTCAGTTGCAGCGCTAGGTATTATTTGGTCACTATTTGAAGAGAATAGTAAATTCATGGCGATGCTTGGCTTTATTGGCATTACCATGTCAGGTCTTTTTAACCTTCAATTAATGCTTGCAGGTAGAGATACGGGTGTGTATCAAACAAGTTTTGGCTTGCAGTACATTGCTGATGCGCCTGCGCTTGGGTTTAACTTTGTTATCTTAATAGGTACAGCATTAGCCTTATTAATTAGTTATGACTACTTAAAACGCGCAGACTTAGAGCATCCCGAGTACTATCCGCTTATTCTACTAAGTGCCACCGGTGCCATGATTATGGCCGCGGCAGGCGATTTGATAACGCTTGTTTTAGGCTTAGAAATTATGTCACTAGCCGTTTATGTACTTTCAGCATGGCGACAAAATGCACGCGAAAGCGAAGAGGCTGGCATGAAATACTTCTTGCTTGGTGCCTTTGCATCTGCCTTTCTAATTTACGGTATTGCCCTCATGTATGGTGCAACAGGTAGCTTTCAATACGGAAACATAGCGGCTGCACTTAACGCAGATGGGTTTAGCAATACCTTATACGCAACGCTTGGCGGCCTTATGATACTTGCAGGGTTAGGTTTCAAAGTCGCCTTTGCGCCCTTTCATCAATGGGCACCAGATGTATATACAGGCGCACCCACAAGCGTAACTGCCTTTATGAGTGTAGTTGTAAAAGCAGCAGCCTTTGCAGCTCTCTTTAGAGTAGTAGCTAGCTTCATGACTAGCCTTCCGGATGTTGTTATGCAACTACTCGTCGTCATGATTGTATTAACACTTGTTATAGGCAATCTTGGTGCGCTACTACAACAAAGCATGAAACGCATGCTTGCCTACTCAGCGGTGGCACACGCAGGTTATTTAGGCTTAGCACTGCTCGCAGCTAACACCGTAGGCACAAAAGCAGCTGTGTTTTACCTAAGTGCTTATGCACTCATGAACGCAGGCGCATTTGCTGTACTGACCCTCATGACTGACAAAAATGATAAAGGTGACGCCATTGAGCGCTTTGCAGGACTCGGCAGAACCCGACCCGGCTTAGCAGCGTCATTAACCATTTTCTTACTAAGCCTCGCAGGTATACCGCTACTCGCAGGTTTTGTTGGCAAAATAATGGTCTTTCAAGCAGCCATAAGTGCAGGCTACTCAGGACTGGCCGTACTAGGTATTATCACTAGCATAGTGGCTGTCGTTTACTACATACGCCCCATTGCGTACATGTACTTTAGAGATAGTGAATACCAAGCGCCCGACATTAAAAGTGGCGCAACCAGCTGGGCCATAGCCCTCGCAGCCTTCGGAACGGTACTTTTAGGTATATTCCCAGGATGGTGGGCAGGTCTAATAAATGCAGGAAAAAGCATAATCGCAGGTATGTAACTAAAAATCTACAAACAAGTTAGAAAGAAAAAGCTCGAGTGAAAACTCGAGCTTTTTCTTTGGACGGATGCTGGACGGTCTTTGTTTTGCAAAATGAAGCTAGTTTAAATGCAAAGGAGGACTACAGGGAAAGTATTCATGATGTTCTTGAGTAAATGAAATGTAATTTCTAGCTTTCAAAAGGAGAAACGGATGTCATCAGCAGCGCAT
>CAYGTA010000044.1:0-16623 GCA_964352605.1 uncultured bacterium
TCAAATCAGAACTACTAAAATACTCTGCGCTTAAACCTATAGCTTGACTCGCTGGACGAGCTTCTGACTTCGTGCCTGGTTGATTTGTTTGACCGCAGGCTGCTAGTAAAAACAGGGTCAATAGGGCGATAATCCACTTACTTTTATTCATTTATACTCCTTTAAGACAGTGAAATAGAGATGCTTAGGGGTCATTTAGTCGTCTATAGCTAAGCCACTTGGTACAGATGCAGGAATAACATTTGTTAAATCAAGGGCGCTTGGGTCAGTTAGCGTTTCTAAAAAAGCGACCAGACTGTTAGCACGACCTTCTAACGGAAGGTTTTTAGCTTCGTCTGATAGTGTGGCTAAAATTTGATTAATTGTCTCGGTATCTGCCTTAACCGTGTCACGTAAAGAAAGCTCGAGTTGGCTTGGGTCGTAGTTTCTGAGTGAATCTTCGATTAAGTGATAGTGGTCTACAGCGTCAACTAGTTCGGTGAATGCACCGTTATGCATGTAGGGTGCGGTTAGCGTTACATTTCGTAAGGAGGGGGTTCTAAAAGCAAACTTATCTGCTTCTACGCCAGTTACTAAGTAGCGACCTAAGTCAAGTCCGTTTGCGTCAATGCCGGGGCCTAATTGCGGCACTGCGATATTGTGAAAGTCTTCATCGGTTTGTAAAGTGCCAGAGTGGCATGCTGCGCAATTACCTATACCGTAGAACACTAGTGCGCCTTGTTTCTGGTCTTCTGTTAAGGCGTTGTTGTTACCTGCTAAGTAAGCGTCAAAGGGGCTATTCAAGGTTGTGTAGGCATCTTTTTGGTATTCAGAAATAGCGTTTACAGCATGTTCAATACCTAAATTACTTGGGCTTACGGTTGGGTAGGCAGCCCCAAATCGTTGTTCGTACTCAGGTATAGCCAAAATACGCGCCATAATGGCGTTCCAGATTGCTGCTTGGTTTGAAGAAGCAAATGCTGCTAATTCGTTAGCTTGATTATTAATATCCGTATCGCCCGCGAGGCCAAGCATCTCATTTCTGTTTATTAATGGAAATAAAGCTTGAGCTGCAAGCGCGTCATCAAGCCCTGTTGGCAGTTGATTGCCTGCTGGCGTAGTAAATCCGGTAGCTGCAGTTCCACTAACACGACCATCCCAAAATTGCGTTGTTAAGAAGCTTTTATTAAAGAGTTCAGGTGCATTTCTAGGCGTAAAGCTTCGCCCTGCACCAAGCTGCCGGTCTGGACCTGAGCCTGTACCTTTTGTACCTATAGGTAAAGCTCGAGCGTCTACGGTGGCTAGGTTTGCAGAGTGACAGGTTGAGCAGGATATATCGCGGTTACCACTGAGCTCTTTGTCATGAAAGAGTAAGCGACCTAGTTCAACTTTGTTTTGATTTAAGCTAAAAGCTGGCGTCAATGGCTCAACACCATTTTGAAAAAATAATAGTCTTAATTCAGCATCAACCAGTGGGTCAGTTGTTGTTTTTGTTAAACTAAATTCTCTAGTTTGTCCTTGGCAGTTACCATCATCAAAGCTAAACTCAGCCTTTATGTAGTTACGGCGCAAGCTCAAGCTTGCTACTGTGTTTAGTTCAGGGTTTGTTAGCGTTCCTGTAACTTCGTTGCCTACTTGTGTTCCGTAAAAGAAGCCTTTAAAAGAGCAGTCTGTTCCGTAATGAATTATGTCACCAAAAACAATGTCGGTAATTCTCTCTAGCTTTGCAACAACCGTGCCCGCTTGCTGACCTGCTAAATTAAGGACGGTGCCTTCGTAGAAAGCCGTTGGGTTTATATCGCTTGGTATTTTGTTTAAACTAATATCATCAAGCAAACAAGCTGTTGAGCCTGATGCAATATAGACAGCAGCCCACTGACTATTCTGTGGTGCTGTTACGTCTAGGCTTTTAAGTTGCCAATCAACTGTATTACTAAAGCTCAGTGCTTCAGTAATAACAATGCCTTGATCTGTTGCAATAACAAGACCTACCGTGCAAGCCTCAGTTGTTTTAACAAAAGCAGAAAAGCTATAGCTTTGGTTGGGCCTTAGCAAACTCGGTATAAGGTCTTGCTGCATCCATGTAAACGCTGACGCACTCAGAGCTTGGTTGCCAAACTTAGTGTTTGTATCTAGGCTATTTGTACCCCCAAAGGCCTGCCAGTTATCTAAGTTAGCTTCAAAGCCACCATTTTGAATAAGCTCATCATTATCTGTAGGGGGAGGAGGGGGTGTTGTGTCACCCGCAACAAGACTAACCGTATCAAGGTAACAAGCAGGATTTGCTGAAGATAAATAAACAGCCATCCAGTTTGTATTAGCAGGTAAAGTAAAACTTAAGCCTTTTTCTGTCCAAGTATTGCTAGTAAAGACAAGTTTTTCGTTGAAGGTATCGCCTGCAAAGCCAAGCGTACAGCCGCCGCTATCCACTTTAGCAAATGCAGTTAAGGTATAAATCTGTCCTACTTCAATGTCAGACACCGCTAAATCTTGCTGAATCCAAGCAAACGCCTCAGCTTTTAAAGCCTGACCTGTGCCATCTTGATCAGGTGATGAAGCTGATTTTGTACCCCCACCGTAGAGATTCCAAGCGCCGGTATCAAAGTCAAAGTTAGGGTTGACCAGCAAGTTAACACCTTGCGTAACAGCCTGAACGTCTACCGTATCTAGGGGGCTAAAAGAAAGCTGCGGAATAAGTTCACGCGCCAAACCCTCTGCTTGCCACTCGAGCTTTATGCCTGCTTGCGTTTGGGTTTTCACAAAGTCTAACTGCAAAGCGTAAGCTTCACCTGCTTTTAATAAGTAGTCTCTTTCAGCTAAAACCTCAACATCATCTAAAGAGAGTTTTGCTTCTCCTGTTGCACTTAGAAAAAACTGATAAGTTGCTGTTTTAGGTACACGAAGCGTTCCTTGCCAACGTGCACTAAAGTCAGCTGACACGCCTTTAATTGGGGCACTTGCCTCCCAATCAAAGAATATTTGTTTATCCGTTCTAGTTTGACGCACGCCAGAAAAATCAGAATTAGCAAAATACTGCGCACTTAAACCCGTACCACTCAGCGTAACAGGCTCTGGTCCGGGTTGGCTTAGTTGATTACAACCAAATAAGAAAAGGGAAAAACCAAACAAAAGAAATCTTGCCAAAAAATGGCTCAAGCGGCTTAAAGACATAGGCACTCCGTAATAGATATAGGTGTCTGCTCGACTCCAGTTTGTTCTAGCCTAGAGCTTTAAAAAAAGCTAAAGAGGTTATTCGTCACAGCTTTCAAGCATCACCACAGTTATCTAGTTTGCCAAATAGTCACTGACAAAACTCTTAAACCCAGCTTTATGAAGTCCTCAACGTGTCAACATGCACACAACGTACTAAACTAAAGCCATGAGCGTTGAGCGCGAACTAAAGTACTCGCTAATAGATGATGACTTTCCGGTAAAGTATGAACTCGAGCCTTTATTTACTAAGGCGGGTTACCGTTTGGTGGCAGATGGCTTAAAGCTTCATACAGATCATTATTTTGATGATGCTCGCGGGCGCATTCAACATGCAGGGTGGGCTTTAAGAATAAGGCTAAGTAAAAACAAGAAGCTTGCCTGCTTAAAATCTCAAGGTGATCTTAGTGATGGGGTTCACACTAGGCAAGAAATTGAAGCTGAGTATAGTGGCACGCTTGCTGAGCAGAACTGGCCTGCAGTTATTCAAACCAAGCTTTTAGGCTTAACTTTTTATGATTTAACTGAAACCCTAATCTTGGACTGCCAACGCACCAATTACCGTGTCTTTAAAGACTTTGAACTTTTAGCGACCTTATCTTTTGACCTAGTAAAAGCAAGCACCGCACAACAAGAACGCAGTGTAAGTTTTAAAGAATTAGAGATTGAAGCCGCACCAAACACACGTCAAGAAACGCTTCTTAAAATAACTGACTTGGTTTCTCAAACCGTCAGCATAAATGCAAACTCGAGTCATAAGTTAGAGCGGGCACTTAGTTTACTGAGTTTATCTGCTGCTTTATGAGGCTTTATTTGATTCGTCATGCTAAGGCGGATGTGCGTGGTGAGCGCTATCCTAATGATAATTTAAGACCTTTGGTTGCTAAGGGCTTTAAGCAAAGTAAGGCTCTAAATCACTTTTTAGAGCAAACAGATACCACATTTGAAGTGCTTTTTTCGAGCCCTTTAGTAAGAGCCGTGCAAACATCTGAATCTTTAAAAGGCTTGGCTAAGACCGTCATTTTTTTAGATAGTTTAGCTGATAGTCATTACGACGCGCTTATACAAGATATTAACGCTAAGCTAACAAACTCAGTATTAACAAGCATTGCCTTGGTTGGGCACGAACCTTACTTAAGTGAATTAAGTTCGTACCTACTCACAGGCAAGCCAAACTTGCTTAAGCTCGAGTTTAAAAAGGCGGCAGTCATTACCCTTGAAGGTGACTTAGGCGCAAATAAAATGACTCTCATTAGTGCAGTCTCGTACAAGAGCTATAAACATTTAACCTAAACGCTATCTTCTTTCTAATCGCTCCTCAAGCCAACCCAGCTCAGG
Organism: uncultured bacterium; assembly: GCA_964352605.1. Classification (GTDB taxonomy): domain Bacteria; phylum Deinococcota; class Deinococci; order Deinococcales; family Trueperaceae; genus JAHEBB01. The sequence goes on from CAYGTA010000044.1 coordinate 4,528, forward strand.
TTGATACTCGAGCATGACGAGTGTAAAGTCATCATTTATAAGCCAGTTTTCGTGTTCTTTTAAGATGGTTTCAAACATGGCTTTGGCGTTGTCTTCTTGCTTTAATTGCTCTACAAGCCTTTCAACTCCATATTGTAGTACGTCTGCATTGGGGTCTTGTTCTTTGATTTCATTGTCTTTGTATTCAGCTTCAACAATGCCGTCAGTATAAAGACAGATACAATCACCCGGCTCGAGTTTGAAGCTATGCACTGGGTAGCTGGGCATAAGCATGGTGCCCATGGGTGGTGAGCTGGCTTTAAATTCTAAAACGTCGCCTGTTCGTTTTTGTTTTACCAGTATGGGTGGGTGGCCTAGATTAAGGTAGTCAATCCAGCCGTCAGTACCTAACTGCACTGCTGCTAGTGTGGTAAACATTTCGGCTTTATCTAGTTCTTGGTAAAGCGCATTTTGCAAAGCTTTGCCAGGGTCTTGGTGACGAACGGCCAGCTTTAAGGAGGCTATGAACATGCCTGTTAAGAGGGCTGCGGGTATACCTTTACCACTCACGTCTCCCACAATAATCCAACTTCCGGTTGATAAATGAAAGTCTCCACCAACATGTTTAGCTGGTTTAGAAACAAGAAAACTTTGGTAATGCGGTACATCATTTAGCGTTTCAGGCACTACAGAGCGCCATATTTTTCCTGCAAGGTTTTGCTCTAAACTACTCGGGTCTGGGTTATGAAGGGATTCCATTAAACAGTAACTTCTCTCTTTATAGTAGCTTTATCTTGACGGCGAAGAACTTGTAAAAAAGCAGCTACAATCTTAGGGTCAAAATAATAAGCACTTTCTTGCTTAAGTAAATCAATAGCTTCTTGCTCTGTCCAAGCGCGCTTATAAGGACGTGAGTGTGTTAAGGCATCATAGACATCTACAACTGCAACAATACGGCCTTCAATCGGAATCGCTTCGCCCCTTAAGCCTTGCGGGTAGCCACTACCATCCCAATGCTCATGATGCGTCAACGCAATACTCCTCGCCAAATTCAAAATCTCAAAGCCGCTCTCCCCTAGCAAATCAGCACCCACTTGACAGTGCTCACGCATCTGCATTAATTCCTCAACCGTCAAACTTCCTGGCTTCTGCAAAATACTATCCGGAATACCAATTTTACCAATATCATGCAATTTGGCAGCCTCACCAAGCTGCTCGCAAAAGTCAGCATCAAGCTCGAGTATTTGGGCAGTTTGTCTGGCTAAGTCACCAACCCGCTGAGTGTGTTTCCCTGTCAAATCATCACGGTACTCAGCCACTCGAGCGAGTTTTTCTAAGACGTCTTTATTAGCTTGTTCTAGTTTGTTTATGGTTTCAGCCAGGGCTTGGGTTCTAACTTTCACTACTTCTTCAAGATGTTCTTTTTGCTCTTGTTGCTGTTTATGTAAATAGCGAGTATGCAACAGATTTTGAGTACGTTGTATTACTTCGGTTGAGTCGAGGGGTTTATGTAAAAAGTCATGTGCGCCCGAAGCTAGGGCTTTTTGTTTGCTTTCTTGAGTGGTATCTGCGGTAAGGACCAAAATAGGCAAATAGTTTGTTTTTTCTAGGCTTTCAGAAAGCAAATCCATAATGTCAAAGCCAGACAAGTAAGGCATCATTAGGTCAAGCAAAATGATATCTGGTTCGTTTTCAGTTACACACTCGAGTACTTTTCTTGAATCAGCAATACAAGTTACTGACGTGAATCCGCTTAGCTTTAAAAGGCTTTGGAGGTAAATCAGATTTGCTTCGGTATCATCAACAACTAAGATCTTTGCTGTGAGTAGGTTTTCATTTATCAGCTTTTTAAGATGCTTCATAGCAGTTGCGCTCCTACACTCATGACTTGCTCTAGCTGCTGTGTTGTGTTTGCAATGGCTTTAAAAGCCTGTATTACTTCAGGGTCAAACTGATGCGTGCTTTCTCCTTGCAAGTACTGCATGGCTTCTTCATGCGTCCAGACTGAAGCTTTGTAGGGCCGCTCATGAATAAGCGCGTCATAGACATCTGCAACTGCGACAATTCTGGCAGCTAATGGAATTTCTTGGGCAACAAGACCTTCAGGATAGCCACTACCGTCCCAGCGCTCATGGTGATTTAAAGCAATTTCAGACGCCAGCGCAAACAAGGCTGACTGCCCCTCAGCCAGTAGACTTGAGCCTACTTCGCAGTGTAACTGCATTATGGTGCGTTCACTTTCAGATAAGGCATCTGGTTTAAGTAAAATGGTTCCTGCTACCGCAATGCCACCAATATCATGAAATTGAGCTGCCCTGAAAAGCTGCTTTGTAAATAAACTTTCACAGTCTAAAGATTTAGCTATTGCTGCGCTCAAACGCCCTACTCGTAAGCCATGCTGACCACTCGGATCAAGATGATACTCAGACGCTCGAGCTAGGCAGCTGAGTAGTTCTTGAAAAGCAGTATCTAAAGGTTTAGATGCCTTCCAGAGATGCATAAGCATGCGTGAGGCTGCTTGTAAATCTTGAAAGACCTGTATTTGTTCGGGATTAAGTTGCTGATTTTTGGGTCTGTCATTAAGTAGTTTTTGTGAGAGTCTTAAAAGGTCAATCGTTTCGGCTGCGCCCGCGCTAAAGTAGCGCTCTTCTTTAGCTTTTTTGATGCCTTCTATAAGCTGCATAAGCATAACGACATTTAGGGGTTTATCTAGATAAGCATAAGCGCCGCCTGCTAGTAATCGCTGGGTAGTGGCCTCGGTGGCATCTGCACTTAAAATAATAACTGGCAAATGTTTTGTTTCTTCAGAGGCTTTTAACCGCTGAAGCACTTCTTCACCGGAGATATCTGGCAGGTTTAAGTCAAGCAAAACAACATCAGGGCGTTCATCTCTAATTAGCTCTAATCCTATTTGACCTTGCATGGCTGTTAGCACATGGGTATTGGCAAGCTTACTAAATACTTTTTTGACAAGAGCTACATTTGGCAAGTCATCTTCAATATAAATAATTCGTAAAACATCACTACTTAAATCTTCAGCTGTTTCCTCTGAAAGGGTAGGGGCAGCAGGCAAATCAATCCAAAAGGTGGTACCTTCGTCTAGTTTGGTTTCTACACCCATGCTGCCGTTCATGACTTCTACTAAGCGTTTGCTTAAAGCCAATCCTATGCCACTACCTTCAATACTGCTTTGCTCTTTATCTAAACGATCAAACGGAATAAAAAGACGGTCTTGTTTTTCTGCGGGTATACCGTAGCCTGTATCTCTAACCGAAATACGCACCTGCTGACCCTGTTGCTCTATAGCCACAAAAATCTGACCCGACTCACGGTTATATTTAACAGCGTTAGACAGCAAATTTAACAAGACTTGCTTTAAACGCTGACTATCCCCCATGAGTTTTTGCTTGTCATGCGCATCTACAAAAATACGAATATTTCGTGTTTTTGCCAGCGGCTGCATAAGCGTTAAGCTTTCGCTTAACACCCTTTCACTGTCAACCGCCTCAATCGTTAAAGAAATGCTACCTGTCTCAATACGAGATATGTCTAGTACCTCGTTAATTAAGTCAAGAAGGTGACGACCTGCCCCCAAAATTCGATCAACATTTTCACTTTGATCTTGACTAAGCTCATCTAACTCTAAAAGTTGAGCAAACCCTAAAATAGCATTTAGAGGCGTACGCAGTTCATGACTCATACGAGATAGGAAATCGTTTTTGGCTCTGTTAGCAGCCTCAGCTGTATTTTTAGCATCTATAAGCTCTTGCGCTTCTTGCTTTGCTTTACTAACATCTTTAATCGTTGAAATTGTACCTAGAAAGGTATCAGCCTGAAAGCGTGGCACTGACGAAATGATGACATCAACTAGCTTGCCATTTGCATGCCGCAACTGTGATTCATAAGTTCCAGATTGCTTCTTTAAGCGCTCTTCTTTTCTTAACGCCCAAGCTTCATCATCAGGCTTATCACTTAAAAACAGAACATTTTTACCAATTAACTCTTGAGCTGAGTACCCAACCATCCTCTCATAAGCTGAATTAACATATTCAAACAACCAGTCTTTACTAAGAACACAAATACCCTCCGTCACTGTATTCATAATCTTTAAAGCAAAATCTCTTTCACGCTCGAGTAAGCGCTGCGCCTCTTTTTGCTCACTAATATCGGTTAAAACAGCCATAAAGCCAATAGCTTCAGCATCAATATCAAAAATAGCCTGCCACTCAAGATAAAACCATAAAGGCTGCCCTGACTGGCTGCTTGTCTGCAATTCCATATTAAACGCTTCATTCTTTTGAATGAAGCGCTCGAGTGTGCCTGCGGTGTTTGGGTTTCTAGGTGCAAGGCAGTCTAGTATGGTTTTTCCGCTAACTTCATCTTGAGCGTAGCCTGTTAAGCGGCTAAAGCTTTCATTGACCCAGTCAATATAGCCTTGCGCGTTGGTCATTATGACAGCGTTATTGGTTCGGCTTGCCACTAAAGATAGTTTTTGGGTTTTGGCTTCACTGGCTCTGAGCGCTTTTTCGTAAAGGGTTCTTTCGGTAATATCTCTAATAACCACAATACGAAAAAAATCAGCCGGCATTTCTACACTGTTGTAAGAAACTTCAATAGGTAAGCTGTGACCGTTTTTATGAATGCCAACAATACTCAGAATCTGCGTAGCTAAACTATCTGTAGAAATATAGCTAATGTCTTTAATAAACTTGCTAGCGTGACAAGCAATCATCTCAGAAGCTTGATAACCAAATAGGCGCTCTACCGCAGGATTAACTGATTCAACCAACCAGCCTTCATCTAGGGTCATTATGCCATCAACCGTGTGATTTAAGATGGCTTCTAGACGATGTGAATCCTGAGATTTATGTTGGGGTTTAGTAAACTGCATTAGGGCTATTGTAGCGAGCTGTTGTTACTCTTTTATTACGAATTTATTACACCTGAAGGCAAAATCATCCTACAACTTCTTTAAGCAAGCCTTTAGCTGCTCGTAAGATAAACTGAACTTCTTCACGACTAGAAGCCTGACACTGCATAACAAGACTCGAGCGGTTCTTAGGTCTTTCCTTTAAAGGATCAACTCTGAAGCGCAAACAAGCATTATTTTCAAGCATAAGGGTAAGCTCTTTGTCATTAGTAACTGAGTTTATTTTATGATTCGCTAGATTTTCAGGTAAATTTGCAATAAGTTTTTTAGGTAAACGCTTGGTTCTAATTAGATACTGGTCACTACCATAACTCTTACGCCAATCTGTCTCAAACACAGCTTCTTCATGCAAAATACTCGAGCTTTGCTGGGGTATTAAGTCGGCTAAAGACAGTTTTTCTTGAGCCATAATGTTAAGTAAATACAGTATGTTAAACACAGCGTCTTCTTGAAATTGTGTGAGTAACGCGCTCTGCTGCAAACTTTTCTGCAAACTCGAGCTTACAATGAGATCTCCAGATAAAAAGGCGGTAAATAAGGCTTTAAAGCCACTGGCAGTGCGTGCCCAGCGTAGGTTTTGAGCAGCGCCGTAATCTACTTTTGTCAGTGAGTCATCAAGCAGGCCTCTTTGATGTAAGTAGTCAAATAAAACGTAGCTCAGCTGATGTCGCGTTATCGTTCTACCTGTTGCTGTAACAAGGCTTAGTTGGCTCGCGTCACTATTACTCGTTAGTTCAAACAAATATTTATGAGCTTGGTCTGCTTGGGCAGCTTGGCTGCCTAAAGTAGCATCTTTTGATTCTTTGCTTAATAACGTTAAGGGTAACTTGTACTCAGTTATAAAGGCGTCTAAATAACGAAAGGCTAGTTGGTTTTTACTGCTGTAAAGAATTTTTCCTTTAAGCTCACGTAAACTCGCAAAGTTAATAAACGCTGCTATATGATTAAAGTAGGCTTTTGATACCTCAATACGAAGAGCCTTGCACTTTGCTTCTTGAGCTTGATTTGTATGATCTAAAGACAAACTCGAGTCGTGAATATGGCGGTAGGCTTGTACTGATAACGCTCTGGCATCTTGATCGTACAGCTGCACACCACCATAACTAAAGGGTAACGCGGCAGCTGCGAACATTACGCCAGCATTAGCATTCTCATGTTTAATTGCAAAGCGAAGCATAGCCGTTGGGGCAGCTTTAGAAAAGACTTTTACGCTTAAACCTTGGCTTAGTAAAATCTGTGAGAAATAGTCAGCAAATAGCTCTTGGTTAAAACCTTGGTCATAGGCAATCACAACAGTTGTTTTTCTTTGTGAAAGCAAGTATTGACCGTAAGCTTCAGCGATACCTTTTAGATTTTTGAAACTAAAGGTATCAGCTATTATGCCGTGCCAACCATTCGCGCTAAGTTTAAGTGAATGCATTTGTTAACGACTCCTGAAAAAAGCAGTACGCCTTGTGACGTTAATACCATTGTTAAAAATATCTGTTACGCTTTGGTTACAGTCTTTTGAGTAGAACTCATCTCAACGTTCATTTTTTAAAGCCAAGTACATTTGGTCGTACTCCACAAGAAAAGCCTTTAGCCAAGAACAGTCATGAGTCACCAGAATGTAGCGGCTATCAAGGTCAATACTCAGCAATCAGATAATTACGCCTCTGGCTTGTATCTTAAAGGGACTAAGGGAAAGCGCTTTTTTGAGATAGCTTTTAGTTAAACAAAGCTTCATAACTTTGAGCTAAGTTAAGATCAGCAAAGGCGAACACTTTGCCTTCTTCTTCGCTATGCCGTTTAAACCTATCACTCAAAAAGCCTTTACGGTAATACTCTAAAACCTTAACTTTTTGCCCCTCTAAAGGCTCGAGTTTTAGCCTTACAATACTACCTGTTGATAGCGTTCTTTCAACAAGAATACTTTTGTCAAAAAGATGACCTTGTTGAATGAGCACAGCTTGATCGTTCACGGTCTTTAGTATAAAACCTGCTAGCCTTTTAAACTGTTTTATTTGCACTTAATACTAAGTTGAATTATAAATGTCGTAGGGCATTTATAATTCCGACCTTGCCGACGTAGTCGAGACAGCTTTGGGGAGTAAGCTCTGACTCACTCAGTCTTATGAAACGATTGGATTAGCTTGTGTTTCTTAAAACCGGTCAGCTAATGCAAGACCTGCATAGTTAGGCATAGCTTGACCTTCATAACCTTGACTTAGCACCATCTCATCACCATAAAGGAAAGCCGCAATTTTAGCTACTTGAGTTACCATCACGTTGTCTTTTAAAAGCTCAAAAGCAAACTCGAGTTCTTCTTGTTCTAGTTTTTTCACAGGCGCAAGAGGGCTTAGTCCTGAGCCATCAGAACCATATATATTGCTAGGAATAGCGTCATAGTTTGGTGCTTCATAAAGACTTGCGAGTTCAGCTAAAACAGCTTGCCAATCTGAAGCTGGCTGTACGCTTAAGAAGGTTTCCATGGTTATATCTGGACACACTTTTTTAACAAAGCGTGCTGCTTTAGCTTGCATTGTTAACGCGTCTGCTAGGGTTTTTATGGTTTGCTCTCTTTGAAAGCTGAGTTGCACTAAAACAGTTGCCAATTGAGCTTTTAGTAAGGCGATGTTGCCTGCACTTGGCCATAATTGCACTATAAGCATGTCATTAGCAGCTAAATAAGCCTGCCCATGGTCACGCAGCATAGTGCGCCGATTTGCAGGGTCAGCAGCTAAGACAAACACCGTTAGGGTTTCAGGTAAGGTTTTAAACTTATCGGCTAACTCTAAAAGCAAGCTTTTAATTTGCTTTTCAATACTCAGCTCAGCAAATCTTTGGTACACCCACTGAGAAGCGACTATCTTTCTGTTAGGGTTAAACAAACCAAATCCCTGCTGAGAACTCACACCTTTATTACACACTTCGGCAAGCTGAGCTTCAAAAGAATTTGCCTGCAACACAGGCATGAGTCTACGAAAAACAGCATCATCTGCATAAAATAAAGGATACGCAAGCTCAAGTAAATCTTTAGCTTTATGCGGCTCACAAAACAAAGGCTCGAGTGTTTTGTGCACATTGTGAATACTTACGTTCATTTAGAGGTTTCCTAACATGCGGTAATCCATGAGCTTAAACCCGTGCTTTTTGTATAGCTTTACTGCGGCTTCATTTTGAGCGGTTACATTAACAATTTTTCCTTGCGCATTGTTCTGCTTCATCCAGCCTAAAGCAGCTTTCATAAGAATGTCAGCGAGTCCTTGACCTCTGACATTCTCTGAAACAAAAATCCAAGCTAAAACCCCTACCTGAATGTCAAAAGCAAAGTCTTTTTGTATTTGCGCTTCAACAATGCCCAGTAAACCCCGCTCATCTTCAAAAACTTCTACAAAAGCCTTGGCATCATGCGACTGCTTGATTAAACCCTGCCAGTCTTTCTCAATAAGCGCATCTAACGAATATGCAGCCTCAATCTCAAACGCAGCCTGCCACCAAGCCAAATGCTGCTGCAAGTAAGACTCGAGCCAGTCTTTAATTACGCTTTCATCTTCAGGCTTTAAGGGTCGTAGTGGCATTTTCTTAGTATAGCCAAAAACTACCTTATTACTTTGAATCCCTGTGCTTTAAAAAAGCTAAAATGAAACCATGAACAAGCTAGAAAATGTTTTTAACCATGTTGAATCAAACAAAGATGAATTTTTAAATCGATTACTCGAGTATCTCAAAATGCCTAGCATTAGCGCGCAGGGTGTCGGTATGCAAGAGGTGGCTGACTATTTGCTTAAGCTACTTTCTGACATGGGTTTAGACGCGCAAGCCGTTAAAACAAAGGGTTGGCCGGTCATTGTGGGGCGTTATGAAAAAGACCCAAACGCCTTAACCGTTTTGCTTTATGGGCATTATGACGTGCAACCCCCTGACCCTTTAGACCTTTGGGAGTCTCCTCCTTTTGAGCCGACCTTGCGTGACGGGCGTATTTATGCGCGAGGTGTGGGTGACAATAAGGGGCAGCACTTTGCACAACTTATGGCGCTTGAAAGCCTCTTAAAAACAACAGGAGACTTACCCTGTAATGTCATTGTAATGCTTGAAGGTGAAGAGGAAATTGGTAGCCCTCATTTGGCAGAGTTCATAAAGACACACAAAGAAAGCCTTAAGGCTGATCTGGTCATTACCAGTGATGGCCCTGTGCATGAAAGTGGTCAAGCAACCCTCATGTTTGGGGTGCGCGGCATTGTGTCTTTTGAACTTCGTGCTAAAGGTGCAAATCGAGATTTGCATTCAGGTAACTGGGGTGGCGTTGCCCCGAACCCCCTCTGGACACTTGTTCACCTTTTGAACAGCATGAAAAATGAGGATGGTCTTGTTACCATTGAAGGGTTTTATGATGATGTTTTGCCTGCCACGTCTTTAGAAAAAGAAGCCTTGGCAAAGCTACCTTTAGATTTAGAAAAAGTAAAAGCAGAACTTGGTTTAACCGACCTAGATGCCCCACTCGAGCGTGGCTTTTATGAGCGCTTATCACTTTACCCAACGTTAACCATTAATGGTTTGCATGGTGGTTATGGGGGTGCAGGTAGCAAAACGGTTTTACCGCATGAAGCGTTTGCTAAGTGTGATATTCGTTTGGTTGAAGCACAAACCGTTGAGCGTATTTTTGAACTGTTAGAAGTGCACATTAAAAAGCATGCCCCTTCTGTAGAACTTGTGCGTCAAGGTGCTATGCAGCCTTCTAAAACCCCGTTAGAGCATCCTTTTACCCAGCCTTTAATGAATGCCATTAGCTTAGCTCAAGAGGAAGAGGTATTGCTTGTACCAGCTATGGGGGGCAGTTTACCTGACTATGTATTTACAAAAATACTGGGCATTCCTGCTTTTGTTGTGCCTTACGCTAACGCGGATGAGGCAAACCATGCACCCAATGAAAATCTGGAGCTAGAAAGGTTTTATAAGGGCATAAAAACAGGCGCAGCCATGCTTAGCTTTTTAGCAGAGCAGCAAAAATAAGGTTTGGGCAAACAAACATCAAGCAGCTTCAAAAGGACTTGAGGCTAAAACTAAGACTTTTAAAGCTTTTCTTCCTTGATTCTGGCGATGCTTAGCGACATCCTTAATAATCTCTAAAAAGATTTTTGCTACCTCAGGGGCGCGCGTCTCTAAAATCTCAAAATCGCGAAAAAGGAGAATGTAAGCATCTGCTACCATCCATGAAAAATCATTTAAGGAATCTTCCAGAGCATCCCAGTTAAAGCCAAAATAAGCAGGAAAATAACAAGCCTGATAAAGGGCATGCAGCAAGGTCTCTTTACTCACTATAGGCGCACGGTCAAGCAGGCTCACAAAAAAACCTTGCGCCTCAAAAGCAAACTCGAGTTCTTTTACACTAAAGGCTTCGCTGGGTCTTAAGATGCTTTCTTCTGAGTTTGTAATTTGCTGTATGAGGTCTGTTAAGGCTTCACTATGATCCATTTAGTTTAGCCTCACGAAACTTGAGTAGTGATCTGGGGTGTAGTAGAGTTCATCCCCTTGGCCAATCACAAGACGTTGCGGACCAACATGACTAATTGTGGGCGTGCGCACCACGTATTCACGGTAATAACCACGCTCTTTTTGGGGTAACAAGCCTTCCCTATTCCTAAAAATACTCCCATCATTATCATGTGGGTCACGCTCTCCAGCCAAAATACGCGCAAGTTCAGGGCTTAAATCAACATTACCCTGAAACGCCAAACGACCATCAAGGTCATAAATTTTTACATTTTCAACAACAAGACTAGAGCCTACACTCGAGCTTACAGCTGGGTTAGAGAAGCTCGAGCTTGAAAAACTATCAGGAAAAAGTACTAAGCCTATGACAACAATAAAGACTAAGCCTGTAATAAGATTGGATCGGTTGAACATAGGCTCATCATAACCGCTTTTCATAGCTTAGGCAGATTAAGCTATAAGACTTATGCTAGAAATAACTTTAAGCAGTTATAAATCTTGAAACGACTTTCTTATGGCGGCTTTACATATGCATTTGTACTCTTGCACCTTCAGCAAAAAGGTGAATGGCTTCTGAGAATCTGAGTACTTGTGATTTGTAACCAAGTGAAATGGTGTGAGTTCTGGCACCATCTTTAAAGAACTTTACGCCTCTAATTAAGTCACCGTCCGTTATGCCAGTGGCACTAAAGACAATGTTTTCACCGGGTGCTAATTCGTTTGTAGTGTATATCTTAGTGTCATTGGCACCCATAGCTTCTAAACGTTTTCTTTCTTCATCATTACGAGGTCTAAATCTACCTTGTATTTCGCCACCTAGGCATTTCATAGCTGCGGCTGCGAGTACACCTTCAGGTGCACCCCCGGTACCCATAACTGCGTGTACATTAGTACCTCTTATAGCGGCAGATAAGGCTGCAATAACATCACCATCACCAATAAGTTTTACCCTAGCACCTGCGGCACGTACCTCTTTGATTAGGTCAGCGTGACGTTCTCTATCTAGAATCGTTACGGTCAAATCGTCTACCTTACGGTCTAAACTTAAAGCTACATTTTGTAAGTTTGCCGCAACAGGCCAAGCTAGGCTTACCTTTCCTGCTGCTGGTGGGCCAACAATAAGTTTTTCCATGTAGGTATCGGGGGCATGAAACAAGCCACCTTTTTCAGCCATAGCGATTACCGCTACGGCGTTATTAACCATACGTGCAGCTATACCAGTTCCTTCTACAGGGTCAACAGCTATTTCTACTGGCCAAGCTCCTTCACCTGCTAAACCCACTTTTTCACCAATGTAAAGCATTGGGGCTTCATCTCGTTCACCTTCACCAATAACTATTTCACCATCAATAGGCAATTCATTTAAAATACGCCGCATAGCGTCAACACCGGCTTGGTCAACAAGGTCAGAGTCGCCTTTACCTGAAACACGACTTGCAGCTATAGCTGCTTGTTCTGTTACTCGAACTGTATCAAGTACCAATGCGCGTTCCATGTCCATACCTGGTCTAGCTTTAGGTTTCATCTCTTTAATTGGGTTTTCTTTAGTTACCGTTTTTTTTGTCATTAGCGTTATTGTGACATGACCTACAAAGCACGGGTGTGGTGTACCCCATAGCTTTGTACTATTTATTTTACACAATTATGGTTTTTAAAACCCACGTGGAAGTCTTTAGCTTAGTAGCAAATAATCCTGCAGTCTTAGTTTTATATCT
>CAYGTA010000045.1:0-16571 GCA_964352605.1 uncultured bacterium
GGGGGAGGGGTGTTCCCATGGCCAGGCCACGGACGAGGACCGGCAACGAGATTCAGATTGCGGTTCAGTTGGAGCCCGAGGAGTACGCGCAATTCGCGGGATACGTCGCGGTGCTCAAGGAGAAGGTGCGTCGGGAGAAGGGCCGTGTGAGCGAGGTGAGCGGCCGAGAAGTGATGCGGTCTCTGTGGACGGCGCACTGGAAATCCCTGTCTCCCGCGCTCAAGCGAGCGGTGCGAGCTCGTCCCGAATTCAAAGACAATCCGAAGATCGCATCGGCGAAGAAGTCGCAGAGATTGAAGCGCGCGCGCACGAAATCTCGCTGACGAACGGGGAACCCTGACCAGAAATGCGAATCGCGATCTCGCGTGGTGAAAGCGAAGAAAAAGTTTCGACGACACGGCACTCCTGCGATGCGCCGTGAACTCTTGTTCGGCGAACAACTTGGTGCGCATTTTCGAGCGATCATCAATTGGTCACAGCAAATGAGTTCTTGCATCGCATCGATTCCTCGTCCATACCGTGCGTGCCCGCTCGCCAACGCCCCCAGCCACCGGGGCCATCCCACGCGAAGCGTTCTGCGCTTCGCGACCAAGCGAAGAGAGGCCCAGTGAGCTGCTCGCAACGAGTGCACGCTTCACCCACGAGGGGTCTCTCCGTCTCGTTTCCTTCCCAGCAATCTATGGTTCGGCCGCGCGTTCACTGAGCATTGCTCAGCGAACGGGGGTTCGTGAATTGGGGGTATTGCGGTGTCGCAGCAAACTCGAGCTCGTCTTTCTGCGCTGAGTATCGTTGTTTTTCTCGGTCTCATTCTCGGTGTGGCTGTTTGGTCACCTTGGGCCAAAGAGCAAGCGCGTGCAGCGGGCGCGAAGGCAGCGATCCCCATGGAGACCAGCTCAGTGATGGCTGCGATCTACCCCGTCATCGTCCCAACCAACGCAACCGTGTATGCCCCGAAGACTGGCAGCAATGTGGAGGTTCTCACCCTTGCGTCGGTCGTCACGAGTGCCACTGCCGACAGCACGACTGAGATCCGAATTGTGAATCTCACGACGGGGGCAGACTCTGGTTGGCTCGACCACCATTCGGTGAAGAGTCTCAAGCTCTCGTTGATCGGCGGATACGGAGACTTGCTCAGCATCGAAGCGAGGAACTTCAACGGTCAGACCGCTTATGAGTCTAGCGCGGCTCTCGGGGTTGTGCCTGCGCCGAGCGACACTGCGCCGCCAGACTTCAAAGAGAACCTGATCACGGCCTCGTTTAGCTCAGGGGACTTCTCTGTCGACCTCCCCGGGACCGTGAGCCCAAACAGTCCGTGCATCTACGACACGAGCTTCCCGGCCACCGCGACTTTGGCGATCGTGGGGGGCGCGAGCGATTCCGCTACGCTTTCGGGTAACGGGACCCACAACACTGGGGGAGAAGAAACGCTCACGGTGTCAGCCTCAACCGATGATCGCGCCATTCTGACAGTCGAAGACAATTACGGGAATCGGGCCACGCTCGAGTTCATTGTCGGGCAGACGATCTCAGGAGCGGGCTGGACCTCGGGTACGGCGATCTTCCACGACGAGTCACCCAATCAAGTCGATTCTGAGAATGCCGGTACCGCGGGAGTGATCCCGGTGGGGGACAGTGGTGCGGAGGTCACCGTCTGCGGCCAAGACCTCCTCTACTCGGTGAGCCCGTACTCGGCGAAGGCGCCCATTGTCGGTCTTCCTATTGTCTTCAACTACCGCAGTGGGATTGCGCATGACGGTGGAGCCGCGAGCATCTACGACGGTCCCGTGGGAAAGGGCTTCGATTGGAACCTCGACGCCCGTCTCGAGTTGGCTTCTGGCGACTACTATTGGTATCCCGGAGACGGTCGTCGGATCGGCCCGTTCGACAACCCGACAGTTGTGGGATCCAATCGCGTCTACGATTCTCCTAAGGGAATCTTCCTTCAACTGATCGTAGTGAACGGGTCTCCCGCCGAGAACTACCTCGTCGCCGCGAATGGCTCGCGTTGGGTCTTCTCTCAATCCACCGGCCTCTTGATCCGCTATGAAGACGAGTACGCGTACACAACGTCCTCACCACCTTCCGATCCACAGTTGAACCAGATCCGCCTGATTCGTGACGACGACGACAAGGTCGTGCAAGCGATCCTCGGTAATGACCAGGTCGTCCGGTTCGGCTGGTTTCACCACGACCGGGTCGCGTCGATTCATCACAACGACCGCACCGCTTACATCCACTACCATGACGACGGAACTCTCTCGCGAGTGAGTCTTGCGAATGGATCCGAGTACGGACTTGCGTACGTGACGAGCAGTTCACTTCTTGAAACGGTTGAGATTGACCCGGCCGGTGGGAAAATCGCATTGTTCGATGTGAGCTATGACACATCAGGAAGCTCGCGTCCCGTCGACTTGTTTGAGACGCGAGACACGCTGACAGACAGCGCATCGGGAAAGTGCTTCACGCTTGGGAAGAGCGGCAACGTGGTGAAGGTCACAGGTCCCTACGGGGACGAGAAGGTCTACGCTCACAGTGGTTCAGCCCCCTATTTCCTCGACTACGTAGAGACACGAACCGATTCTGCGGACCGAAGCACGAGCAATGGTTATCCGAGTGATGACGGGGACCCGTATGCGTGGCGAGTGGACCTTGATGTCGACAACAGCAACTATCTCGTCAACGAACGAAGGTTGCTGACGGCCGACACGTCTTCGACGAGCTGGACGTCGGCGACGGTAACCGATTGGCATGAGTGGGACTATGAGACCACCGGAGCCACTGCGGACCCGCGTCTGCGAAGTCGCGTACTCGAGCATCGCCTGATGGACCCGTCGACGAGTACCGAAGAGTTCGACGAAACGTGGACGTACGGAAGCTCGGACGATGACTTCTGGCCCGACTCTCACGACGACTTCGATGGTGTCACAACCAAGTACTCGTGGAATTCAGCCGGGCAGATGACGGAAAAGCGTATCGATAGTGTGTCCTACGCGAACAGCACCCGGGGCAGCTACAGCATCGTCGCGGCCTGGGACTACGATTCGAACGGGCGAGTCATTGAGACCTTCTCGCCGGACCGAAGCGTTGCTACGAGCTCGCACGGCGATGCCATCTATGCGTATGGAACGACTAGCAGTTCGCTCGATTACGGTTACCGAACGCGCACGGACCAACAGGACAACAGCGGCGGGGCAACGGGACCGTGGCGCGAGTTCCTGTATGACGGCTACGGAAACGTTGTTCTCGAAACGGCGCCGAATCATGTTGCCGGGACGGACAACGAAACCGAGTACACCTACGATGCGCTCAATCGGGTCATCGCGACGCTGGCTCCAGGAGTGACCCTTGAGCACGTCGCGGGAAAACCCGTGATCCGACACGAATCGGAGACCGATTTCACGGAGCTTGGCGGCTTTGCGGTGGAGCAGACTCGACGCTCGTACTTCAACGATACCGGAACTCGAGGCACAGGCCAGAACAATGCGTCTCCGGAGTGGCTTGAGACCGACTACACCTACGACTCAGCGACCGGACGAGTGGCAACAGTGGAGAGTGACTTCGAGTACGACAGCTCTCTCGAGCGGACCAAGCGCGAGATGGTCTACGACCTTGAGGGTCGGGTAATCGAGTCCATGAGCTTCCACAGCGTCGGAACGGGTGACGATAAGCACACGAAAGAGGCACGCTTCTACGATGCGGCGGGTCACCTCTTGAAGCGGGTTATCGACCCGAACGATGAAGAGACGGGTGGAGAGGACCCCTACACATGGTGGTATCGGTACGATGGCATGGGGCGGACGATCACCGCCTTCAGGCCAGAGAACTCGATGACACTCACCGCGAGCACACGCACCGGCGCGGAAATGGTGTACGACACGTACGGGCGAGTCACCAAGAACACGACGGGGTCAGTACGTCTTGACCCTGACTTTTCGAGCAGCACCAACGTCGGGGTTTACTCCACTCAGCCGTACTACCCTACGGGCGCGTACCGAGCCGAGGGAAGCGACAAGTACTTCGGGACGACGCAGCTCTCGCAATTGCGTTACGAGTTTGATGCGGCGGGCCGTGTGAAAGCGACGGAGACTTGGTACGCAGGTACGGCCACGAAGCTGCTTTCCTACGCCCCTGTCGACTTGTTCCCGAGCGGTCGGCCTGAGCGTCAGTATGTCCCGTGGGACGGGACCGCCGATTGGGACCAGTACACGGAGACGATCCACGATAGCCATGATCGCGTCGTGTCCACGCAGGCCGTCGGCAAGGACGGTATGACCACTCGGACTTGGTGGACGAACTCAAGCACGTACGACAACCAGAGTGGGGGAGACCGTACCGGCTGGTTGATCGAGAGTGAACGAACGGATTTCGACGAGGTCGCTGCGAACAACGTGAAGTTCACGACGGGGTACGTTCACGACGAGATTGGTCGAGTCGTACGCAGAGACGAGTACGGAACCGAGACGAGTGTGCAGCGCTACCATCTCACGCGCTTCAACGGGATGGGGCAGGTCCACGAGTCCTTCTTCGCGAACAACGTGGAGGGAAGCTTCACCGAGAACGGAGTGTTGACGCGAACGACCTTCAACTTTGCGGGGCAACCTGTGGATGTGAAGCGCGGCTTCGACCTGAGCGCTGAGCACTCTTGGATGCAGGTCGACTACGATCTCCTCGGGCGCATGACGACCCGTACCCTCAAGGACTACGCCACTTCAGGCCCTCTCCCAGACCGCGTGTTCACGACGGAGTACGATGACTTGGGTCGCACGACAGAACTTGAGAGCCCGGAACTTTCGGGAACAGCGGATAGCATAATCTTCAATTACGGACACACCATCGATGGCTATGCGTACGTCGATCGGACGGACGCGGAGAGCAACACGGCACGAACTCTGAAGAACGAGGCCGGGCAAGTCCTCGAGATGAATGTCCAAGGAACCTCGAGTGGGCTCGGTGGTGCGCACTCAATCCAGTTTACGTACGGGGATGGTTGCGGTTGCGGTGGAGCCGGAAAGCCGGTTGCTGCGACGACCTGGGACGGGGCGTCAACTCCCAATCGTCTTAGCCTCGTAACGCGTACGTACAATCCTCTCGGGCAAGTGCTCACGGATGACATCACCGTCGACCATGAGATTGATTCGGTAGAAGCTGACATCGTGATGGAGACCAGCTTTGAGTACGACGCCGCTGGGCGGAGAACGCTTCTCGACTACCCGGATCCACCGGCATTCGGCACCACTTTGGATCAGTCTTCGATGAAGTACTCCCACAGGTCCGACGGCAGGGTGAGCGCGATGACGCTGACAGTAAGAGGCGGCGATCTACTCTCTGGCGCCACTGACATTCCTCTTGCCGAATTCGAGTACGTGGGCGCACGGCCGTCGGAGCTCACGATTCGTGAGCTGATTGATCCTACGGTTGGCACGGGAGCCGACTACGTTACGATCGGATACGAGTATGACCCGCTGGGGCGTCTCGTGGTGAAGGACTTTGACCTTCACGGGTTCACCGGGCAGTTCCCAGACTTCACCGATGAAGTTGCGTACAACAGCACGGCTGGGCGCTACGAGTTTGATCTCGACGGCCGGATTCTCCTCCGCCAAGAGCCGCCGAGGACCGCTACGCAGGCGGCAAATCAAAACCTTCCCGGGGCACACCAGGACTACGAGGACCCGACCTACAGCATGTTTGAGTACAGCGGTGCCGGTTGGCTCGAGGCGCAAAGCTGGGGGCTCACGAAAGTCGGTAGCGCATATAGCGGAGGAACCCAGCAGGACTACACGTTGAATCACTTCGGTGAAGTGACAGAGATGATCGAAACCATCCCTGGACTCTATGGGTTTGGAAACGACTACACCGTCACGATCCCCTACGATCGCAGCAACACGAACGGGCAAATCAATAAGATCCCAGCGGCATCGGGGACGGACGCATATCAGGCGATCACATTTGACGTGTGCGCGGCTCCCGACCCGGGCCCGCAGTACGCGGACCTCCATTGGTACGAGCGATCTCCCTCCTACGACAACAATGGACGGATGGAGAGCACGCGAGAAACGATTCGACAGCATACCAGCTGTGCACAGGAGGACTGCACTGAGGAATTGCCGAGTGGTACGACGACGGAACACGAGGAGTTGCGTTACCAGAATGATTGGACGTACACGTACGACGTCTGGGGGCGCCTCGTGGCGGCGACTCAGGACCGTGACCGGAGGACCGGCACGTCTACCTCATGTTCGACCCCGGTGAGCACCTCGGTAGTAGAAACGGACTCTCGCGACGACGAATGGCTCTACGACGCCTACGGTCGAGTAGTCAAGACTTCGCTTCCTGTGCAACGCTCCTCGCGACTGGAAAGTAATGAGTACGTCTCCTCGATTCGGCTGTTCCACGCATACGATGGTTCGATGCGGATCTTCAGTCGAGACGACCGAGAGAATGTCCCCGCGAGCAGCCTGGAGGACTACTACAAGGATACGTTCCGGGAAGTGTTTCGGGACCCGAACACGGGCCAGACGCTGAAGTTTCGGAACTACCGCGCAGAGATGGGACCATCCGGGGACTCCTCCTGGCCAGTGGGGACCAATTGGGGGGAGTCCTACGGGACTGCCTTGTATGGAATCCAGGGAGAGTTGCTTATCAGTAACGGTAACCCAGACGGGGTTGGGGACCCGGTTAGCAGCGAGAGTGTTTTTCTGGGGCCGCTCGAGTTTAGATTGTCCATAGGAGGGTATGTCCCGCCGGTAGCTGGCCAAGATGCAAGAGAGACGGATCGCGAAAAGAGTGAAGACTTGGCAGGCGGAGTGGATAACGACGCGCGAGGAATTGGCACAATCATTCCAACGGTGCTTTTCGGTGGAGTGACTTGTGGTAAGGAGGGTTGTCCGGGGCATGGAGCTGGCGGCGAGCTGCTAGCGGACCAGGATCCGTGTCCGGAGGGGCTGCTTGAGGAGTGCAAGTCGAAGTTCGATCGTTGTGTGCTGCTGGAGCGTATCATGGGGGGAGGCGCTGCGCTGGGTGGACCCGTCGCGGGGGGTGCTGAACTCGCAAGACAAGGACCGTATGCATTCCCAGCCCCGTGCCTGAAGAAGTATTCTGATTGCGTAAAGCCGTGCCGAACTATCGGAGGCCTCACAGCGGATTCGAAGAACTGCGAAGATTACGGTGACCGCTCCTACCTCGGATTTTCATTCCAGTGCATGTGCAAATGCATGGGCGATACGCCGTGGGAGCAAAGTGTCCGCGGCTGTATCTATGACATGGTCCACGTGCTCGGACTCCCGGAGTTCTCCGCGCACGATGCATGCTTTGAGGAGGCGACTCGGACGCATGGGGGGCGCGACAATCTTCGGATAGGTCTCTGTATGGAACAGTGCATGGGAGAGAGTGCCCCAGAAAGACCAGTCGGGCCGCCTTTAGGGTGGCCGGGTCCGCTCCGCGGGGGACACAATCCTATCCCGGTTCCACCTAGACCCAGATAGGACCTGAGCGCCCGACGGGCGCCAACATTGGAGGCGCGATGCTGAAACTGGCGTGTTTGTGCCTATACGTCGGGGTGATGTTCGATGGGACGTCCCTGGCGGATGTTCCGGAGCAAACTAGGGTCGAGAGGCTGGGGGTGAAGATTGCGCGACCGGATGGATTCTATCCGCTGTCACGACAACAGTGTGAGGCGTGGGCGAATCTGAAGGAACAAACTGCAGAGACGAGATTCCCGGTTTTGGAAGCCTACGTTGTCCAAGGCCAGATCGACCTGTGTGAGAGTGCGAATTGGAATCTGCCAGGAGAGTACCTTCAGTTAGTGCTCGACACGCAGGCCGGCACAGAGATTGAGCCTGAGGTTTGGTCGGATGTTTGGCGAGAACTCACTCAAAGGCTGGGGAAAGGCGTCATTGAGAGTAGCCGCGTTTGTGATGAATCTACCGACGCCTTGCTGCGCAAGAGCTTTGGGGGTGAAGAGGGGTTTCAGCTTCCCTCGTTGCTCTGGGTGGGGAATGTGTATGAAGAAACAGTTTCTACCGTGAGGGTCTTAGAAATCAAGCACGCGGAGGGCGAACGCATTGCGAAGAGGCTGATCTTTGCGACCATGTTTGTGTTAGAGGGTCGCGGGCTAGTGCTTCAGGCCGTTGTGGATTTCGAGGATGTGGAAGGGCTAGTTTCGGGGCTGCGCAAAGCGAAAGCGTTGTCATGTGGATGGTATGAGAGGATCAGAGCGAAGCCGATCTAGGGGTTTCGCCTAGGTAATTGCTATTGTTGGGATTCAGCTTGGTTCGTTAGCCAATCTTCGAGCGACTGGTTTTGAGTCGTCCAGGGGGCTGGCATTGCGAGGGGAGAAGCAATTTCATCAACGTGATTCCAGTTTGCTCCGGCTGACCAGTCTGCCCACGCAAAGAGCTCGCCGGAGCTTGTCCAAGCAAAAGCAAACCTGTGGTGATGCGTGAACCGGTTCGACTCCATCCCCACAACATATGTAGAAGCAGCATTGCCGGGTTCTCTAGGTACTCCGAGCATGGATAGCATCGCTTCGGGGCCCGAGACATACTTCCAACGGTAAGCGATAGCCTCATAGGCGGTTCCGCTCCACAAGAAGAGCACAACAAGAAATGAAGCGACAAGACCGGAAACCAAAACACGTCGGGTGAGCTTCGTGGCGATGTTGTGCATGTGTGGAGGAGCCGTTCATTAGGGTTGTAGTGGGGAGGGTGGATAGGCTCCCACTTGAACGCCTGAGAAGGTGGCGCGCAAGAAATGTTCGGACCCTAGAGTCTGAGCAGGTTCTTGGCGCGCCGCTCGTGCGCGTCCTGAGCACGCGCGAATCGTCCCTATTCAGATAAGAATCGCCGGTGGACGGTTCGTCGTGAGGCTTGTCCGCTAAGGTTCGCGTGGCGTGGGGCGTCCTGGCCTTGTTTCGGAGTATTCTTCGGATTCTTGGAGGAAAGCACTCATGAGAAAGCTCCTGTTCGCAGTCGTAGGCGTCGGGCTCGTTGGGTACGTCGCATTTCAGACTCAAGCCACGAGCCAAGACCCACCGAACCCGCGACCGCCGGGCCACGCGCTGCTGATCCAGCAGGTCGATGTCGACGGAGATGGCGAGAACACCGCGGGGGACCGCGCCGTCGTCAACTGGTGGCTCGATCACGGAGGAAACTTCGGCGATCTCGCGGCCGCAGCTGGACCAGAGAACGGTGGCGTGCGCAACGTCCGTGACTTCCTGAGAAGCCCCGCGGCTCAGCTCGGCGGTGCGCCGAGCATGCCGTCCGGCCAGTAGTCTTCGATTCGACCGAAATCAACTTGTCGCAAGCGAAGGGGCGCGGATGCAAGCCAAGCAAGCTGTCGCAACGATCCTGGGGTTCATGGTGCTCACGCTCTTTGGGTCGACGTTCGTGGGAGCAACACAGTTCGTGCGTGGAGATGCCGACGGTAGCGGGACGGTGACGTACACGGCGGACTTCGATTACGTCATGGCGTACCTGTTCAGCAGCGGACCGGCGCCCGATCCGTGGGATTCCGGCGACGCAAACGACGACGGTGCCGTCAACATTGGCGACGCTTCCTACCTTGCGACCTACGACTCGGGTGGCCCGGCGCCTCCGGCGCCGTTTTCAAGCGCGGGTTACGACCCGACCCCCGACGCACTCGACCCTGAGTACGACGCGATTCTGACCGTCTACGACGCCTCCCTGACCACGTACTTGGCGAGTAGCGCGAGCGGAGAGCAAGACATCCGCCCGCTGGTGACCCAGCGTGGTGTGAGCCTCGATGGGCAACTACGCGCGCCTTCCGGACAGCCCTTCCACGCGGCGGGAAATCCGTACGAGAGCTCCCCGATCGGTGATGAAGTCATCACGGAAGCGGTCGGGACGTACACCGTCTTTGATCGCGACATCGCACTCCCGGCGAAAGGGTTTTCCTGGGTGGTGGGGCGCACCTACAACGCGCGCCAAGCCACCTCCGGTGGGAGCGCACGAGATTCAGACGGCTACCAAGGAAAGAACTGGTTTCAAACTTCGCAGCCGGAGATCGTCCTCTACGAAGGAGCTTCCGACTCGAAAGACGTGCTCTACCTGATCTACGGCGCGGACCGCTTCCTCGAGTTCAAGCGACTCGACGCTCCAGGTGCGAGCGATACGTTCCGCGGGGTCAACGGAGTGGCGGGCGCGGTCGAGTTCACGAATGGCGGAGCAAGCGTCCCCGACACCTACGTCTACACCGACCAGGCGGGCTACGAGCACACGTTCTTCGGATTCGATGGCGACGCAGGCGCGGCCGCAGGCCAATTCTGGAAGACAGAAGACCCCGCAGGCAATGTCGCCTACGTGGGGCACAAGACGACGCCAGCAACCGCGATCTCGTCGGGATACACGTCGGGCCGAATCCAGTACGCCTACGACACCTCAGAGCGACGCTACACCTACACGTACACGAGCCTGGACAGTACGCAGAGGCTCACACGGGTCGTGGCGGAAACGAAGACCGGTGGAACCTGGAGCGGTACGCCGACCGGTGTCGCCGAAGTCGGACGTGTCGACTACACCTACTACTCAAGCGAGTCGCACGGAGACATCGGGGATCTGAAGACGGTGATGACCACGACGCCGCTCTCGGATTCAGGCGAGTCTCTCGAGCAGACGAAATACTACCGCTACTACGAGGGTACGTACAACGCGTCGACGAATCCCGGTTATCCGCACGGGCTGAAGTACATCGTCGGATTCGAGGGGTGCCGCAACTACGACTACAATGGCGCCGGAGACTCCAGTTTCGACGATGATTTCCTGACCGCGCTCGACAGCGAGCTCGAGCCGTATGCGGAAGCCGCGTTCGAGTACGACACAAGCCACCGGATCAGCGAAGTCTGGATGAGTGGCGCATGTGGGTGCTCCGGAGGGATCAGCGGATCTTCGAGCTTCACCTACGGAACGAACGGATCAGACGCCACGGGATACGACGAAGATGAGTGGCGCTACCGCACCATCATCGAGCGCCCGGACGGTGGCTACTCCACGCACTACTTTGACGAGGTTGCCCAGCGGCTGGCGCGCGTCGTGACGGATGACGATCCCAGCGGCTCGCCCACGAAGACGTGGGGAACACTCCTCGATCGTGACGGGGCAGGGCGCGTCAGCAAGCATTATACCCCTGCAAGCATCGGTTCTTACACGCACGCTTCGGGTAGTTTCGGCGCCTGGTCGACAGCTGGGCTGATCCGACACAACACACGGGCTACCGCTCCACCAGAGAGTGGCTACGTGACCACGATGAAGTGGAGCAAAGGCACGATCGGAACCGCGTATCTTGACGGAAGCTTGGAGTACTCCGTTGACGAGATCGACGTGGGGGATTCGATTGTCGCGCGTGCCTTCGTCTCGAGTGTCCGTGAGTACACATCGGCGATCACGAGTGGAACCTCGGGCTCCAACCTTACTGAGATCACGACCGATGTGTACACGAACACGCTCGTGCCGGAGTTCGTTACCGTGACGCTCCCCGATGTCAGTACCGGTAACAACGGAGAGGGCACCACACCGACGACGACGGTGAAGCACTACTTCACCAAAGCCGGGGAAAACTGCTTCAGTCGATCTACAGACGGTCGGATTACGTACAAGGAGTTTTCAGACGGAAGCCTCACCACGGTGACCGAAGATGCGGACACCACGAGTCTTTCTCCGCCCTCTGGATTCGCGTCGAGCGGATCTGGGATCCTCGACAAGACGACGACGCACACCATCGATTCGACGGGGCGTGTGGAAAAAACAGAGCTGCCGACCGGCATCGAGAACGAGCGCTACTACACGAAGCTCAAGGACGGACGCTCGGTCGTGCTCGAGTACAACGACTTCTCTGGTTCCACGTTCTACGGGCCGGTTCGATACACCGTCAGCAACCAAGCCGGAAAAGTCGAGCTCATGGCGACCATCGGGCTCCCCGGAAACACCTCGACCGCAGCGCAGTCGACTCACATCGACGAGGCGACCGACGATCCGATTCTTGCTGTGAACGGGTCGTGGGATGTTGCGCGGATGCGAACCACGCTCTACGACAGCTCCGGGACCCGCCGGACCGAGGCGCGGACCTACTTCAGCACTCCGGGATCGGGTTCTGGCACCGACGGAACGCACTACGATGCGACGACCTTCGGGTACGACGACTCGGGCCGCGTTTGTCGCACAGAAGAGCCACACGGGACGGTACGTCGGGCCGTGTTCGATCTCCATGGCAACGTTACGGAGAAGTGGGTCGGGACGAACGACTACAGCTTCTCTGGTGGCGACACATCGGGTCCCGACAACATGGTCAAGACCACCGCCTACGAGTACGACAGCGGCAGCGGTGGGGGGAATCAGTACCTCACCAAGCAGACGTTGTTCGTTGAAGACAGCACGACCAATCAGCGGGCCACGACCTACACCAACGACGTGCGCGGACGTCGCTTGCTCGAAGCGAATCCGGAATCGCCGCACCACTTCCACAAGTACGACAATCTGGGTCGAAACGTGGCGACCGGAGGATTCAGCTCGGTCGCCAGCATCAGCGTTTCCGCGGATGATCCCACCACGGAAACGGCGAACCGGATCAGCCTCGAGCAGTCCTTCTTCGACGAGAGAGGGCGGATTTGGAAGTCGCAGGTCCACAAGATCGACATCGCAGATGGATCGGACGACGATCAGCTCGAAACGCTGACCTGGTACGACCGAGCAGGACGCGTCGCCAAGACCGACGGGTCTACGTTGGAGAAGATCTACTACGACGGCATGGATCGCGAGACGCATCGCTTCATCCTCGCAAGCGACAACGACACCACGTACAGCCATTCGCTCGACGTCTCGGGCGACACCGTCCTCGTGGAATCCCAGCGGGTGTACGACGCAAGCGATGACCTGATTCTCCAATGTCGGATTGACCGCCACCATGACGACACCGGCACGGGTGCTCTTGAT
Organism: uncultured bacterium; assembly: GCA_964352605.1. Taxonomy (GTDB): domain Bacteria; phylum Deinococcota; class Deinococci; order Deinococcales; family Trueperaceae; genus JAHEBB01. The sequence continues at coordinate 12,942 of CAYGTA010000045.1, forward strand.
TCGAACGGCGACACAGACGCACTCGCATTCACCTCAGGCAACATCGCAGGTCGCATCCAGATTGCGGCGCTGTGGTACGACAGTCTTTCAAGGGTGCAGGATGTGGTCCAGTACGGAACCTACGGCGGAGCGACCTTCGATCGGGACGGCCTCACCGCTCCCACGCGTTCCGCGACAGCACTCCGTACGACTTACACCTACAACAACATGGGGGAGCAGGAGACGAGCGAAGACCCGCGCGGGATTACTCAATACACGGGGTACGATGACCTTGGACGCGTGACGTCGACGGTCGCAAACGCCTCCGCCGTGCCTCCGGGTGCTCCGACCGGCACGGATTCCAACCAGACGGTGCTGTATGAGTACACGGACGGGCTCCTCACGCTGCAAACCGCGGACATGCCCTCGGGCACCGCAGACCAGGACACTGTCTACACGTACGGCACCACCAAAGGGTCCGGCACCGGTGATTCGGAGATTGCGAGCGGGCACCTGTTGTCTGAGGTCCAATATCCCGATTCCAGCGGCGGATCGGATGTCGTCACAAACGCGTACAACGCACAGGGAGAATTGATCTGGCGTGAGGACCAGGGCGGGAATGTCTTCGAGCACGCCTACGATGACGTCGGGCGCCTGACGTCTCGTACCGTCACGACGGTTGGATCCGGCTTTGACGGAGCGGTGCGTCGCATCGGTATGACGTATACCAGCTTGGGACAGCGGGACAAGACGACCCAGTACTCAGATACGAGCGGCACGACCATTGTGGACCAAGTCCAGCACAGCTGGAACGGCTGGGGGAAGGTGAAGAAGTTTGCCCAAGACCACGATTCTGCGATCACGGGCTCTGGCAACTACTACTACGATTTCGAATCGACCTGGGATATTGCTACCGGCGGAAGAAACACCATTCGAAGAGAGACTCTCCAGCTGCCGAGCGGAACGGGCATTACCATCAACTATGGGAGTGGTGTTGATGACAACGCGAGTCGCGTGACCAGCCTGAAGAGTGGCGCGACGACGCTCGTGAGCTACGAATACAACGGCTTCGATCAAGTCGTGGGGACCGATTACCCGGTTCCGGATGTGTTTCGAAACGACTACTCCGGGAGCTCGTATCCAAGCCTGGACCGGTTCAATCGGGTCGTGACGCTCCAGTGGGTGAAGGACCTTACCACGGACCAAGAGTTCGTGGACTTGGACTACGCGTACGATGAAAACAGCAATCCGACGCGTGTGGTCGATAGCATCCACCAGTACTCGGGGATTGGTGCATTCGACACCCTCTACTCGTACGACGACCTGAATCGCCTGACCTCAAGCGAGCAGGGAAACTGGACCGGCTCTGCAATCAACAACGACACGGAGTATCGCGCCTGGACGCTGGACCATGCGGGCAACTGGGCGAACGAGAAGCTCGATCTTAATGGCGATGGCGACTATCTCGATACCGGTGAGCACGACAAGTCCAGATCACACAACGAGGCGAACGAGATCACGAGCCTTCACGACGAGACGCCGACCTACGACGCCAACGGAAACCTCACCGACGACGGAAATGAGTACAAGTACGAGTTTGATTGTTTCAACCGACTCCGCAAGGTGCGCGACCAGAGCGACAATCTGCTTTCTGAGTATCGGTACAACGGGCTGGGCTACCTGATCGCCGTTCACAACGATGCCGACGAGGACAACGACGTGGACAGCTCCGACCCCTGGTATCACTACGTTTACGACGAGCGGTGGCGGAAGATCGCGACCTACCGCGACACAGACACAAGGGTGAAGAAGGAGTCGCTTTTCCACGAGCACGGGCTGGGAGAAACGACCCAACTGAACGACAGTGTGGTTCGCCGCGAGCGTGACGCGGATACGGCTTGGACTGCAGCCGCGGACGGCGTTGACGAGACACTCTACTACTGCCAGAACTGGCGAGGCGATGTAGTCGCGCTGGTGGAAGACGATGGCAAGCTTGTCGAGTGGGCGAAGTACAGCCCGTACGGCGAGTCGTTCGGGATCCCTGGCGGGGACACCGACGGAGACTTCGACACGGATTCCAGCGATGTGACGCAGATCCAAAGCTGGATCGACACTTCCACGTACAACGTCTTTGGTGACATGGACGTGGACAAAGACGTCGATGCGACCGATCATTCAACGGCAGATGCGGCACCCTACAAGAACGTGACCTTGGGCCGTGGATCACTCAGCGCAAGACGCAGCACCACTGGCTTTGCCGGACACGGAGGCGACGACGAGCTCCCACAACTCAGGCATGTAAACGACGGTGTCGTTGTGGTTGGGCTCGGGCGGCGGCTGCAACGTGAGCCGGGATTGCCATCGCGATTGCAGGCTGAACAATCGGCGCACGCGTCTGATCTTGACGATATTCTAAACACGTTTTGCACCGGGACATGCGGCTATATTTGCATGGCGACAAGCCAGCGTCTTGAGTACCAAACGATCGGGAGTGCCTTTCAAGCACCGGCGACGGTAACTGGGAGTGGCCAAGTCCCCGCACCTACATATCCAACTGGATTGCGCGGTAGTGGGGGTGGCACGGCACGACGTGCCCCACCGGGTTCCCAATCGGCCGGGGCATTTTCGGTGTATGTGACCTATCTGTGTGGCTTGGTCGCTGACACTTGTGACGGGCCTCCATTGTTCGATAGAACCTGCGGATGCGAACCCGGCCTGGTCAAGGAGGAGTTCAAAGGGCTTGTGCATGTGACCAGTAGCGGGGCATTCTTGGTTACTCCTGCCTCTGTGGGCTTGGTCAATAGCATTAGCAACTTTGCATGGCCGAGCATTACGGCATATGTTGATTGTGCGTGGAGATAGTTCGGCGAGTGAATGAAGCATGTGAAGCAGGCGAGCTTGCGTAGAGAGCGACCTGCGCGTGAGCGCGTCGCCCTAGCAGCTCTCGGTTGCCTGGGCGTCGCGACAGCGCTGCTGGCGCTCCCATACGCAAGTTCGGCTTGGAACCATCGCGGGACTTGCGTTTGGTATATCTGGGAGTCGGGAAGGCCTGTGATTGAAACGCGGGCGCTGAAAGAATCAGATGGACGCAATCCACCAATGTCAAAAACGTCTATCGGTTGGCATCCCAGCACTGGTTTTCGAGCGTTTATCGTCGATAACTTCGGAGGTAGAAGCACAAATTATGATGAGTACGGAAGAGTGGTCGAACAGCGTGACTGGTCAGATGGGCCGCTCAGGATCTATACAGTGGAACCGTGGGCATGGGGAGAGGGAGACCTGGCTTCTCCCGACGCCCCTTGGATTCACCTAGGCTTGAATGTTGAGGAATGGTGGAAATCCGTTCCTCAGAGAAAAAAATGGCCGTATTGATGGCCACGTAGCACAAGGGCCACCAGCAGATTGGGGTGACGTCTGCGGAGATGAGCTAATCATTTCGCTAGCCTGCAATCCAACGCCAGCATTCGAGGTGTATATTCAGAACACAATAGATGTGCTAGAGCGGGTGTTCCCACATCCATACCCGCCGCAGGATGAGTGATTGATCGTCGGCGTCACTTAGGAAGCCCGCTTCTGAAACTCCGCCTTCGACTAATCCCACCTTATTCGCGAGCCCGGCACGCTCGCCGCGCGTTCTTGCCCGTGTGAGCC
>CAYGTA010000046.1:0-16531 GCA_964352605.1 uncultured bacterium
AAAATCGTAGGGTAAGCACTTGCTTCATTTTGCCTTCTTAAGGTAAAACCTAGCAGGAGTATTTTGCGTGACATTAGATGAACTTGAAGCCTTAACCGAAACGAGTGCTAAGCCTTTGGGCTTAGAAGAGCTAAGCGATAATCTTGTATTTGGCGAAGGTAACCCAGATGCTAACCTGATGATTGTTGGTGAAGGCCCAGGTGAAGATGAAGACCTAAGCGGAAGACCCTTTGTTGGGCGTGCAGGGCAGCTCTTAGATAAAATCTTGGAAAGCGTAAACATAAACCGAGATGACATTTATATAAGCAATATTGTTAAGTACCGTCCACCCAATAACCGTAACCCGAATTTGCACGAGGTTAAAGCCAGTGAGCCTTTGCTCTTAGAGCAAATTAAGCTTATAAGACCACAGATTATTGCGACTTTGGGCAATGTGCCTACACAGTACTTCATAGAAACAACTGACGGCATAACCCGAACACATGGCAACTGGTATGACTGGCATGGCATGAAAATCTTTCCACTTTTTCACCCTGCTTACCTACTTAGAAACCCAAGTCGCGAAAAAAATAGCCCCAAATGGCAAATGTGGCAAGACATGAAAGTCTTAAAAGAAGCCCTAGATGAACTTGGCCCTAAAGAAGGCCAAATTGTAATAGATACCGCAAGACAGGATGCCCTTTTCTAATGGTCAACAAACACTTTATAGGCTTAGTACAATCTATACTCAGTTCTGCGCAAGCAGCTTTAGGCGAAGAAAATAGCCCCATGACAAGACGCTTAGCAAGTGACGGCATACTTGCAAAACGCACTGCCGAAAGAAGCCTCGAGCTACTTTCAATGCTTAGTGAAAAAACGGCAGGAAACTTAGAAGATACCGAACGTGAAGCCTTATTAGATGCACAACAAAAAGTTAGCCAAGGTCTTAGCGCTTTAAACGAAAGACTAAACTAATGCGCGCGCTACTACAGCGCGTGAGTCACGCCAGCGTAACTGTAAATAATTCTGTGATAGGCGAAATAGACAAAGGCCTACTCATCCTTCTAGGTATTAGCACGCAAGATAGTCAAGCTGAAGCCATAAAACTAGCTAACAAAATCATAAAGCTACGTATTTTTAGTGATGATGCTGGCAAAATGAACTTAAGCGTAAAAGACATAAACGGTTCAGCTTTAGTTGTTAGTCAATTTACCCTTTATGCAGACGCAAAAAAAGGAAATAGACCAAGCTACATAAATGCGGCAAGACCAGAGCACGCCATACCACTTTATGAATTTTTTAGTGAACAGTTACGCCAAGCAGGCCTAAGCGTAGCCAACGGAGAGTTTGGCGCAGACATGAACGTAAGCTTACTCAACCAAGGCCCAGTAAGCATTTGGCTAGATAGCGACGAGCTTTAAAATAAACCTTCCTGTTTAACGTCAGTAGGCAATGACTCGCCTTTAGCTTTAGCAACCAACGCCGCAACCTTTTTGACATACTCATCAGGCTTAGCTTTACGCTTCAAGCCATTTGCATTCATATAACGCAACTTGCCAAAAATGGGACGTTCCGTCCAAGCGCGATCATGCACCCCGTAACACCACGCAACCCCCGTATAGCTATTTGGATCACGACCATCCAAAAAATACTTATTATTCAAATACAAAGTATGCTCAAAAGCATCACGTGGGGTTGCTGTCCACTCGAGTATCTTCTTGGCCCAGTACATACGCATGTAGTTATGCATGTAGCCTGTGTGGCGCATTTCAAGCATGCTGGCATTCCAGTAAGGGTCATGCGTTTGGGCATCTTCTAAGTCTTGCAAGCTGTAAGATGGGGCTCGCTTGTCTTGCTCATGCTCTTTCAGGGTTTTTTTAGCCCAGTCAGGTAGTGCGTCAAAAGAATCATAATCATTAGAGTAATGCGTGTAATTCATGGCTAATTCACGCCGAACAATAAGCTCCTCTAAGTAACTCTCAGTATTTTCAGTCTTAGCATTCGCCTTACGAATTTCAAGTGCAATATAAATAGGTGAAATCTGACCAAAATGCAGGTACATAGCCATGTAACTCGTATCATTTGTCTGGGATTGATTGCGATTTACTGCGTAAGTCTCAAAATGATTTTCTAAAAAAGTCGTAAGTACTCGCTTAGCCTCCTGCGTGCCACCCTTAAAAAACTGCGTAACCGCAGGCACAGACGCATCTAACTTTAAGCTATTAACTAAGGCATAAGGATCAGAAACATCTAAACCCTCAAACGCTAAATCAAGCGAAGCATAGTCCAGCTTAATTTCTTGAAGCTCTAACAAAAACGAATCTAAATGCTTTGTGAGTTTAGGGCGAATGGTTCGCGCTGCGTACTCCTGCTTATCCGTTACCAGTTCAACAGGTACAACGACATTATCTTCTACTTGAACGCAGCTACACTCAATAGAATTTGCAAGTTGCTCACGCCAGGCACGCTGAAGTTTCAAGTAACCCCTATCCGTAATGACAGTAGAAGCACGCTGAGCCAAGGCAATAGCTACCTCAGGCGGATAACCATGCTTCACAACCAACTTTATGCCCCGCTTCTCTAAAGCCTTTGCCACATCAGCCAAACCCTCAAGCATAAACGTGTAATGCCGAACATTCGCCTCAGGATAATCATCCATCAACCCAAAAACCACAAGCAAAGGCTTAGCCAGCTCATTAGCCTGCTGAACCGCAAACTCCAAAGCATAATTATGTTCAGCACGCACACTCGCCTGCATCCAATACAAAACAAATTCGCCTGCTTGAACATCTTTAGTATTTAAATATTTAATACGAGAATCTTGAACAGAAGAGGTAAGCATAAAGCTATCTTTAACCAACCAAGCAGCCTAAACAAGAAGCACGCCTACTTAAGCAAAATAAAGATGCTTCACCAATATGAGTTGTCTTAAGAAAGAGGGTTTTAAAATCGCTTACATCAAACGACGCTTAGTTTCACTAAGCACAAGGCTTAACAGCAAAAGCAAAGCAGCAGCCAAAGCAAACACAGCTGTAGCCTCATCACGACTCCAACGCCACGCAACCGACTGAGACAAGTTACGATACAACTCTTTAAGATCATCTGCCGAATCAACAAAACTATAGCGCCCACCTGTCTCCTCAGCAATAGTTTGCAAAGTAGCCTCATCAAAGCCAGCCTGACCCCCAAAGCCACCTTGCCCACCCTGACGCGTACCAATCCCAACTGTATACACCGTAACGCCCTTCTCTTTGACAAACTCGAGTGCTTCTAAAGGCGCAATGCCGCTACGACTATTACCATCTGAAAGCAAGACAATTGTGCCCATAGATACGGCATTTTCACCAAGCTGAGCTTGCCCCGGTAGCGGCAAAGCATCAAGACTTTTTAATAAACCCTCACCAATCGCGGTACCTCGAATGAGCGGCATAGAATTCAAGACAGAAAGAAACGCATCATGATCTTCAGTAAGCGCAATATTAAGCTGAGCACTGCTACCAAAACTAACCAAACCTACTCTCGTACCCTCAGGTAATTCAGACACAAAAGTACGAATAGCTTCACGCGCAGCTTCAAAACGATTAGGCTGAATATCACGCTGCTGCATAGAACGACTTGTATCTAAAGCCAAGATGATGCCACCCAAAGGGTCAGCTACCAAAACAGGAAAAGTAGGACGCGCCAGAGCAAGGCAGGCCAGCAAAATAGTTAATATAAAAAAGATGATTGGTAGTCGCCTAAAAGGCTTAGAGTCCAGCTGAAGCCTTTTAAGAACTGCAAAATCAGAATACTGAAGCGCAGACTCAGCAGATCGCTTTAAGCTTTTAGCAAACAACCAAAACACAAAAGGAAGCACCAAAAAAAGCAGCAACAGCCAAGGCCAAATGAACAGATTCATAAGCAATGGTAGCAGAAACGCAGTCTGGAAAATAAGTAAGCCTAAGAACAATCAGTAAAGGCAGCTATAAGTCTTTATAAAAAGTTAAGCCATTACCATCTAAATCATAAAACGCAAATTCTTTGGTTCCCCATTCAGTACTTCGTAGTTGGGTTTGGCTATGAAAAACTTTATGAGGTTTGTATTCTTCAAATAGGTCTTCTAGGTTTTCTATGACAAAGCGGAGATTCACCTTGTCGACGGCTGTGTTGAAACTTGTAGGTTCATGCCATTGTAAATGTAGTTCTGTAGTGTCCCGCTTCATAACTGCGTAAGTGGGATTGTCTGGATTGTCTTGACCGCGAACTGTAAAGCCTAGTTTTTGGCTGTAGTAAAGGATGGCTTTCTTTACATTTTTTACAGGTAGGACAGGGTTTACAGCTTTGAATAAGGCTTTACTCATGCGGCTTTTTGTTGTTTCATAGGTTTTAAGAGTTTGCTTAAGAATTTGCCTGTGTGGCTTTCTTTTAGGGCGACTATTTCTTCGGGTGTGCCTTGCGCAATTATGTAGCCGCCACCATCGCCACCTTCTGGCCCCATGTCAATGAGGTAGTCGGCGGTTTTTATGACATCCATGTTGTGCTCTATGACTATGACGGTGTTGCCTGTGTCTACGAGTCTGTGTAGTACTTCTAGGAGTTTTTGTATGTCTTTGAAGTGTAGTCCTGTGGTGGGTTCATCTAGGATGTAGGTGGTTTTGCCGGTGGCGCGTTTGCTTAGTTCTTTGGCGAGTTTTATGCGTTGTGCTTCGCCTCCACTAAAGGTGAGGGCGCTTTGGCCTAGTTTGATGTAGTCAAGGCCGACGTCATGTAGAGTTGCTAGTACGCGATGTATTTTGGGGTGATTTTCGAAGAAGCTTAGGGCTTCTTGGACATCCATATTGAGTACATCGCTTATGGTTTTACCTTTGAATTTTACTTGTAGGGTTTCGCGGTTGTAGCGTTTGCCGTTGCAGTCGCGGCATTCGACCCAGACGTCTGCTAAGAAGTGCATTTCTATTTGTATGCTGCCGTGACCACCGCAGGTTTCGCAGCGTCCACCTTTTACATTAAAAGAGAATCTACCTTTTTTATAGCCGCGTTTTTTTGCTTCTGGGGTGAGTGCAAAAACATCTCTTATGTTGTCAAAAACACCTGCGTAGGTTGCTGGGTTACTGCGTGGGGTTCTGCCTATGGGGTCTTGGGTTATGTGGATGATTTTGTCGAGTTTATCTAGGCCTTTGAGTGCTTTGTGCGGGCCTGCTGTTACGGTGCTTTTGTTGAGTTGGCGTGCTAAGGCTGGGTAGAGGGTGCCGGTTACGAGGCTTGATTTGCCGCTTCCACTTACGCCTGTTACGCAGGTGAGAGTGCCTAGGGGTATTTTGGCGTTGACATTTTGTAGGTTATTTAGGGTTGCACCTTTAAGCTCGAGCCAGTCTTTGCTTTTTCGTCTTGTGCTGGTGGGTGCGGTTATGCTTTCTTTACCACTTAAGAATTTACCGGTTACGCTTTTGGGGTCTTTTATAATTTGTTTGGGGGTGCCGTTAGCGACAAGTTCGCCGCCTTGTACGCCTGCGCCGGGGCCTAAGTCTATAATGTAGTCGGCTTTTGCCATGGTTTCTTCGTCGTGTTCTACAACTAAGACGGTGTTACCCATGTCTCTTAGGTTGAGTAGGGTTTCTATGAGGGCTTCGTTATCTCGGGCATGAAGGCCTATAGAGGGTTCATCTAAGATATACAGTACGCCCATGAGGCCTGAACCTATTTGGCTGGCTAAGCGAATGCGTTGTCCTTCGCCACCAGATAGCGTGCCAGCACGGCGACCTAAGCTTAAGTAGTGCAAGCCTACGTTTAGCATAAAGCCGAGGCGTTCCCGTATTTCTTTTAGAACTTCGTCACTTACTTCGAGTTGGTAGCTGCTTAGTTTACGCTCGAGTTCGCTTACCCAGCTGTGGGCTTCGCCAATGCTTAGGTTACTGAGGGCGGGTAGGCTGGTTCCGCCTACGGTGACGGCTCTTGCGGCTGCGTTTAGGCGGCCACCTTTACAGGTTTCGCAGGGGAGTTCACGCATGAAGCTTTCGTACCATTCGCGTGCTGCGTCACTGGAGGCTTCCATGTAGCGGCGTTTTATGTTGTGAATGATGCCGTAAAGGGGGCGTTTGGAGTTGCGGGTGTAGCCTTTTGCGGTGCGGTTGGTGAAGTGTATTTTTTTGCCATCACTGCCGTAAAAGAGAGCGTGTTTGGCTTTTTCGTTTATGTCTTTGTAGGGTGTGTCTAGGCTAAAGTCGTAGTGTCTGCCTATCGATTCTACTGCGCTTACGTTCCAGCCTTCTCTTTTTTTGAGTTCGCCGTAGTAGCGAAGTGCGCCGTCGTTTATGCTTAGGTTTTCGTCTGCTATGACGAGGTTTGGGTCGACATCCATGCTGGTACCTAGACCGTTGCAGGTTTCGCACATGCCTAGGGGGCTGTTAAAGCTAAACATTTGGGTTGATAATTCTGGGAAGCTTATGTCGCAGTTAGGGCAGGCGTTGTGTTCACTCATGAGTTTATCGGTCACGTTGCCTTGCTCATCTTCGTAACTAGCCACAATGAGGCCTTCGGCTGTTTTTAGGGTGGTTTCTATAGATTCTGTTAAGCGACTTATGAAATCATCATCTTGAAGTGCTTTTTTTGGTACTTTGAGTCGGTCAACAATAATGTCTATGGAGTGCTTATTTTTTTTCTCTAAGGCAATCTCATCACTTAAGGTAGTGAGTTCTCCATTTATGCGGGCGCGTACAAAGCCGCTGGTTCGGGCATCTTTTATGACATCTAGATGCGTTCCCTTACGGTTTCTTACAACGGGCGCTAAGAGTTGAAGGCGTGTGCCTTCGGGCAGTTCGGCTAGTTGGCGAGCGATTTGCTCAGCGCTTTGTGCGTGAACTTCTTGACCGCAGTTTGGGCAGTGGGGTGTGCCTATGTTGGCGTAGAGTACACGCAGGTAATCCATGACTTCAGTGACGGTGGCAACAGTGGAGCGAGGGTTTTTAGAAACGGTTTTTTGTTCTATGGCAATGGCGGGGGAGAGGCCACCAATATAATCAACCTTAGGTTTTTCCATTTGTCCTAAGAATTGCCTAGCGTAGCTACTTAAGCTTTCAACGTAACGGCGTTGACCCTCGGCGTAAATGGTGTCAAAGGCTAAGCTTGACTTGCCACTACCTGATACACCTGTTATAACGACGAGCTTATCTCGAGGTATTTTGACATCGATATTTTTAAGATTATGGTGTTTTGCCCCACGAACGGTTATGTGCTTCTCTGCCATACTAAAAGCCTCCCAAGCCAAACAAAAGTATACCTTAAAATTTAAGGGATTGCGTAATTCTACGAAAGACCTATAATTCCGGCTATGAGAATAGGCCCTTTAGGTGCAAGCGAAATAATCATCATCTTAGTCTTCTTTTCAATGCCTATCATCATTGTATTTGGCTTGATTAGCTTTTTAATAAAACGAAATCAAAAACAAAGGACACTAGAACAACGGCTAAGCAAACTCGAGCGTCACCTTAACGATTAACCATAAGGGGTAAAGGGTCGTAAACCATGCGGTCACAGGTTCGTCTGGAGCCACTGTAAATACCAAAATGTAAGTGAGGGGGTGTGCTTATGGCATTACCCGAGTTACCTATGAAACCAATGATGGTGTTGGTATCTACCCATTGACCTTCTTCAATATCTGCCCAGTCTTCTAGGTGGGCGTAGTAGTAGCGCCTGCCACCAGCACCTACGGTAAACACAATATTTCCACCTAAGTTGCTCGTTCCAATTCGGTAAATATAGCCTGCTGTAGCTGAATAAATAGGGGTACCGCGTGCTGCAAAGATATCTTGCCCTTCATGACTACGGCCAACACCTCGAGGTGCACCCCAAGTATCAGCAACATCGCTCACACGAACACCCTCAACAGGCATAACAATAGTAGCGTCAGGTTCACTAGGCAGCAAGGCAACATACTCGGCTAACTTCAGGCGGTAAGCAGCCCACCTTGCTTGCTCCTCACGTTCCTCCTCCGTTTGAGGCTCTTCTACTTCAGGAGGAACACAAATCTCAGTCTGAGCAAACCCTAAAGCCAAAAAAAGAAAAACAAATACAAGAAAAAAACGCTTAAAAATCATAAGCTCGAGTTTAACGAAGAAAGCTTAGACGAATCTGAATTCAAGCTCTCATTTGGTCTTAATGAAACATTTGCTTTATGCGAAATAATAGCTTTTCTGTATGTAAGGCTAGGGAAAACTAAGTTCTAAGTCATCTTTTAAACTATGCCGAAATGCTTCTTTATGCGGGTCAGGAATTTGCTCAGCCAAATCATTTATGACAAGCTCAAGGTTGTCTTGGTTTTGCTCAAGCCTATCTTGCATAATGACTTTAGCAACAGGACCAATGTAATACGTTAATTTCTCAAGAATCAGGCTTTTGCTGCTTTCATCTAAGGCAAGCCATTGCTTGCCATGCTTTTTTGCAATGGCTGTTCTGCTACTAATAACTTGTGAATGCGGAACAGGTTTTGAAAAATAATACCCCTGAGCCTCATTGCACCCCAAAGCTACTAAGAACTCGAGCTGTTCTTTTTCTTCTATGCCTTCTGCTAATATTTTTAGACCAAAGCGTTTGGCTAGCATAATGATGGTTTCAACCAAAGCAGAGCCTGTTTGAGGGTCAATGGTGTTAATGAATGAGCGGTCTATTTTTAGTTTATCTAGCGGTAGTTGCTGTAAATACTGCAAAGATGAGTAACCCGTACCAAAATCGTCTATTGCAATGCTTATGCCTAAGTTACGTAATTCATTGAGCCGCTCAATAACGGTGTTGACATCTTGCATAACGACACTCTCAGTGACTTCTAACTCAAGGCAATGAGGATCTAAACCAGTTTCTTCTAAAGCATTTGTTACGGTATCTAAAAAGTCAAAACGATCAAACTGAAGGGCTGAAATATTAACAGCTACTTGCATACTGACGCCATGCTCCTTTTGCCAAGCCACCGTTTGTCTGCAAGCCTCTTTTAAGACCCATTCGCCTATAGGTAAAATAAGCTTTGTTTCTTCAGCAATAGGTATAAACTGCACGGGTGAAATAAAGCCCCTTCTTGGGTGAATCCAACGCAGTAAAGCCTCAACACCAACTTGAGTACCTGTTTCTAAACAAATTTGTGGCTGATAGTAAAGCTCGAGTTCGTTGTTCTCGAGTGCTTTTCTTAAGTCGTTTTCTAAATCGAGGCGTTCTTTTGCTTTGTCAGCTAGTTCTTGGGTGAAGCTACAAACACTGTTTTTGCCTGCGTTTTTTGCTTGATACATGGCGCTGTCAGCGTGTCTAAGTAAGCTACTTAAATCTCTGCCGTCACTAGGGTAAAGGCTTATGCCTATGCTCGCGCCAACACTCAAGCTATGTGATGGTACTTCAAAAATGTCTTGAAATAAGGCTAGGTAGGATTGCCCTACTCTTATGGCGTCATCTTTGTAGCGTAAATTGGTAATGATGAGTGCAAATTCGTCTCCCCCCATTCTTGCAAGCGTGTCACTGTCTCGTGTTCTTTCTTTTAAGCGTTTGGTGACAGCTAAAAGTAGCTCATCGCCAACTTCATGACCAAGCGTGTCATTGATATGTTTAAAGCCGTCAAGGTCAATAAACATGGTGGCAAAAATAGTGCCATAGCGCTCTGCTTGGGCTAAGGCAAGCTCTAACCTATTTTCAAATAAGCGTCGGTTAGGTAAGCCTGTTAAAGCGTCATGAAAAGCCTGATGCTCTATTCTTTGCCTTAAGTCAAACTGAGCTAAAGCAACACTTGCTTGGTTAGCAACAGCTGTCATTAAATTAATATCATCTTCGCTAAAGTCGGGGTCTGAACGATGATTAACGGTGGCTAGCGTTCCTAAAGCTTCACCTCGAAATAAAAGAGGTGCAACAATAATGCTACCAAAGTCATACTCTTCGATTTGCTCAATAACGCTACTGTTTTCTCTTGAATCCTTTTTTCCTTTAGGCATAAATGCTGTTTGCTTATGCTCAATGGCCCAACCTGTCAGGCCTGTATTTAGTTTTTCAAAACTTAAAGGCGTTAAGATATGAGCATCATTTTTGGTGGTACTCACATGCTCTATAAGAGCACGCTTAAAATCAATTTTATAAATAATGGCCCAGCGTGCACCTAAAGCAGCCCGAATACTTTCAGCAATGCTTTCCATGAGTTCATCGAACTTATCTTTAGCCTGAATAGCCTGACTAATCTGATAAAGGGCTTCGGTACGGACCAAATCTTTTTTAACATGCGCATGCAACTTTGCATTTTCAATAGCAATGCGCATTTGCTCAACAACCTTCATCATTAAAATCTGATCACTCGAATCAATAATGCGAGTATCACTCTCAACAAACAATAAACCCATAATGTCTTTACGCTCAAAAAGAGGCAAGACCAAGATAGAGCTTTGCCGATTTACGTTAGAAGTATCGTCTTCGGATGCTTCATGTTCATAGTTAATAAGCTTCATTTCTTTATGCTTAATTACCTCAGCAACCAAAACATCATCTAAAGCCAAACAATCAGGTAAAGGCTCAATATCACTAGAGTAGCCGTAAGACGCTGCTTTAACAAGCTGCTCAGACTCAATAACAGAAATAGTAACTTGCGCAAATACAAAAATATCAGCAATGCTTTTAGTGACCGTGTCAAACAAATCATCAAGCTCGAGTTTATTGGCAATGGCGTTTTGCAGTTCATCTAAAAGTTGGAGTTCTTTGCTGGTGCGATCTGCTTCTACAAATAAGTCTCGGTAGCGACTTTCGTTATCTTTAAGCGTGGTTTCAAGTTCAAATCTTTGCCATAAAGCTTCTATTTGCGTGCCAAAAGTCTGCGCCATGCTAATAGAGGTTTCAGTAAAAGCTCCTTTTGATGAAAAGTTATCAAGATTAAACATAAGAACAACTTTAGCCATATGTAAAATAGGTATAGATAATGAAGATTGAATATTTCTAGCTGGACCTGTATCGCTAAAAATGGCTTGCTTTTCAGCTGATAAGGTATTCCAGTTTTGAGTCCAAGCATCATCAAAATAGTTGTTTAAAATAGGCTTAGTCCAGACTTTAGGCTTACCAAAGTCCTCGTAATCAAACGGTGTAGATGACAATATATCTAGGTCAAAGCCAACTGCGGCCACAAATTCATAGTGCTCAGCTACCTTTAAAACCAAAGAACCTGCCTGTGCACCAGGAATAACCTCAACAGCTTTCTCTAAAATACTTTGGTACAATTTTGTTTCATTGGTTTCAGATAAAACATTTTGCATAAGCATATTCAGTTCAGCACGAAAAGCAGACTCCTCTAAAAGATGCTCCCGCTCAAAACGCAAACTCTGCTCAAGCTCAAAACGCTGCCACAACGCCGCAACCTGATTAGCAAAAATTTGCGCAAGCTCGAGTGTGTCATCACTAAAGGCATCTCGACTTGTAAAGTTATCAAGATTAAATAAGGCAACAGGGTCATTATTAATAGTAATAGGTACGGAAAGGGCTACTTTTAAAGGTAAGGCTGCTGTTGCTTTTTCAAAATCAGCACGCTTCTCTTCATCTAACTCCTGATTGTCTATTTCGTAAACGCGTAAAGGGGATTTGTCTGTTAAATCTCTATAAATTTCTTCAGGCTGTAAACTAATGGTTTTTAGGTTTTCTAAGTCGTAACCCACAGCTGCATGAAAGCTATAAGCCCCCTCTTTATTTTTGACCAGTAAACTACCGGCCTCTGAACCGGGCACAACCCGTACAGCTTTCTCTAAAATATGCTGATAAAAACTATCATCTAATTCAACAGATAAAGATGCTTGTACCAAGTCAGCAAGTTCCGAGCGAAAAGCCATTTGTTTAGCCAGCGCATTACGCTCGGTTTCTAAACTAAATTCCAAAGCCTTGCGTTCATCAAGTTCATTATTTACTTTTTCATAAAGCTGCGCATTACTAATTGCAAGTGCAGCAAGATGAGCAAAGTTATTCAGCAAATCTAAAGTTTCAGCATTAAAATGAACAAGGCTCTCAGTAGCAAAGCCCATGACTGCAATGACCTCTTCACCAAGCTTAAGCGGAACAGCAGCTACCGACTGAACCTCCTTATAAGCAGCAGTCTTAAGAGATCTAGAAAAATTCTGATAATCTTCAATATAAACAGGTTTAGCTTGCTGCCAAGCGCTACCAGACACGCCCTCATTTTTAGCAATTACAGACCCTAACTGAGACTCAAAAATACCTGTACCAGCTACCAAATTGAGTTTATCCTTATATTTATCAACAAGATAGAGATAACTATGCTCAGTTGCCGAAAAATTAGAGAGTTTAGCTACCAAGGCACTGAGTACATCTGTAACTTTAAGCCCCCTCATAAGTCCTAAAGCCGTTTCATGCAGCGTCTCTAAATAGGCATTCTTTTGCTCAAGTTCGAGCTCAACCTTTTGCCTATCTGTAATATCGATTACAAGATTCTGAAAATACCGAACTTGCCCCTTTGCATCTCGAACAATACTCGAGTGGTCTTCAATCCAGCGGTACTCGCCTGCTTTGTTTTTTATTTGATAGGTACTTTTATAGTGGTCTTGACCGTTATTTACGGCATTAACAACGTTAGCTACTGCGCCTTCTAGCTGTTTTGGGTGAATAATATCTAACCAGTGAAAGCTGTCGTGCATTAATTCTTCAGCGCTGTAACCTAATTGTTTTATATTTTGAGAGATGTAACTAAATTTGACTTTGCCAGCAGGAAACGTCCAGCGAACAAGCATAATAGGGCTGTTCTCAATAAGAAGCTCACTATCAGGTAGGCCTACCGCTGCATCATGAACAGCAGTCATTGTGTTTGAAGTAAGCTTATTTTTGCCCTGCTCATTGTTCATAAAAACCCTTATAGACTCGCCATGCAATGTTCACCACTAAATGAGTATAAAGCGTCTTTATTACAAAAATATTTCTATTTTTTAAAAAATACTAAAATTCTGTGGATCAATACGTTTTGCCTGATGCATAAGCACAGCGTTCATGACTTCAATCGCCATACGAGATTCTAAGGTCACACCTGCCCGCACACCCACACAAGGATCATGTCGACCCTTTTTAAGCTCATGCTCAACATTCTCAAGATTCTTGCGTACACTCAGCTGTTTTTTATTAATGGTTGCTGTTGGTTTAAACGTAACCGTGGCAGATAAAGGCATGCCCGTCGTTATGCCGCCAATCATGCCGCCATGATTATTACCCTGATAGCCAGATGAACGAATGGCATCATTATTCTCACTACCCAAACGCCCAGCTGCCTCAAGCCCAACCCCAATCTCACAAGCCGTCACTGCATTAAGCCCACCCAGTACAGCCATAAGCTTAAGCTTCAAACTCTGATACATAGGCTCACCAACCAGCGCTGGTACATTAAGCGCCATCACCTCAACCTTAGCACCCAAAGAATCACCTTGCTTACGGGTCTCCTTAATAAGCTCACCCGCCTGAAATGCAAACTCAGCATCCAAAGCATAAATAACACTAGACTCGAGTGTTTCTAGGGCATCTTTTACTGCTTCTTCTGAACTGTTTTGCGTGTTAAACAAGTCATTTAAGCTTTTTTTGCTTTTCAGGTCACCTACTTGCGTGATGTTTGATAAAAAAAGGGTTCCAAAGTAATGCTTTAAAGCAATACGTGCAATGCTACCCCCCACAACATCTGTTATGGCAGAGCGGTAACTACTGCGACCACCGCCACGGTAATCAACAAAACCAAGGGATTTCTTGTGTTTGAGTAAATCGGTATGCCCAGGGCGCACTTCGCCTTGCTCACCTGCAAATTGCTCATAATGCTGTGATTTAGAGGTGGTACTTAAAACCAAGGCAGATAACGGCTCACCGGTTGTAAAGCCAGCCTCATAGGTACTTGTTTCCCAACTCATGTTACCCTCTTGCACGCTCACCGTCGGGCCAGCCAAAAGCTCATCTTGACTATCTGCATTAAACAAACCTGAAGTAAACAAAACCCTGTCTTTTTCATTTCGAGGCGTACCATGCTTGTTACTTCCCGGTCGACGCCTATCAAGGTACTGCTGCACATCCTCACGGCTTACATAGACACCTGCAGGACAACCAAAAACAATACTTGATACAGCAGGACCATGACTTTCACCAGCACCCGCAACCGAAAATAAAGGACCACCAAGAACTTCCATAAGTACTAAGTCTAACGCGCTTTTTAATTAAGCGTCGTCAGCCCATAGTATTTTTAGCCTTCTTCTTGTATGATGATTTTACAGGGGAGTAGCCACCCAAACACACGACAAAAGGGCGTTCTTTATCGTCAAGACGAGAATCAAAGATTCTCCGGTAAAAAACACAGAAGGCAAGACCTGAAAGCGCAAACGCGCCACAAAGGTTTATTGTGTTAAATATTCTATTTATTTTTCTAGGTATCGGCTTGCTTTATATAGGTGGAGAGTTACTTGTTAGCTTTGCTTCAAGTTTAGCTTTAAGATTTAACTTAAGTCCGCTCGTCATTGGTCTAACGGTAGTGGCGTTTGGAACTAGCGCACCTGAACTTGCTGCCACGCTAAGCGCTGCCTTAAGTGGCTCACCTGCCATAGCAGCAGCTAACGTAATAGGTTCAAACATTGCTAACCTTGGTCTTATATTAGGCCTATGTGTTCTCATTTTACCTATAGCCGTAAGCACCAAAAGCATATTAAGAAGAGAAACCCCCATCATGCTTCTTGCAAGCTTTATAGCCCTAGCCTTTTTTGCCAATAGCAGCCTTAATCGCTTAGAAGGAGGCATTTTACTAAGCCTACTGATTGGCTATATCATCTGGATGCTAAAAAGCCCCAAAGAAGCCCAAGCACAAAGCGAAGAAACCATAAAACCAAGCCCACTCTGGTTAAGTATTATAGGCATTATAGCTGGCCTAATCTTACTTGTCTTAGGCGCACAAGCACTCGTTGAAGGTGCAAGCACAGTAGCTCGAGCTTTTGGAATTCCTGAACGTGTCATTGGCTTAACCCTAATAGCGGTAGGCACAAGCTTACCCGAACTAGCCAGTTCACTCATAGCGGTTTTTAAGCGACAAACCGACATGGTTTTAGGCAATCTAATAGGCTCAAACATTTTTAACCTGCTAGGTATTTTAGGCATATCAAGCTTAGTAACACCCCTAGAACTCCCGTTTGCAGCGATACGTCTTGATTTGCTTGTCATGATAGCCTTCGCGTTACTCAGCTTCATCTTCTTAGCCACCCGCAAAAAAATAGTTCGATGGGAAGGACTAAGCCTTTTACTTGCCTACAGTATTTATGTTGTTTACCTCTTCTAGGCATAAAAAAGCTACAGGCAAACACTCGAGTGCTTCAAATTAAAGTTATGCTGAATAGATTATTATGTCTTTTAACTCTCTAAATCTAAATGAAACTTTGCTTGCTGTTATTAAGCAGCAAGGGTTCACTGAACCTACACCCATTCAAGAACAAGCTATTCCAGCGGTACTTTCAGGTCAAGATGTCATGGCGGCAGCCCAAACAGGTACCGGTAAAACAGCTGCCTTTGCACTGCCACTGGTGCAACGCTTAAGTCAAGATAAAGAACGCCATGTAATACGTGCACTTATCTTAACGCCCACACGTGAACTCGCTGATCAAGTTTCAAAAACAGTTATTAGCTACGCAAACCCTTCAGGCTTACGGTGTGACGCTGTTTTTGGCGGTGTTAACATAAGACCCCAAATAACAAAACTCAAAAATGGGCTTGATATTCTGGTAGCTACACCAGGTCGCTTGCTTGACTTATACGGGCAACGTGCCGTAAATCTAAGTAAAGTTGATTGCCTGATTATAGATGAAGCAGACCGCATGTTAGACATGGGCTTCATACCTGATATACGAAAAATCATAGCTACCTTACCCAAACAAAGACAAAACCTACTCTTCTCAGCAACCCTATCAGGTGAAATACGCAAACTTGCCGAAAGTTTTTTAAGTAACCCAGTGCGTATTGATATAAGTCCCAAAGTCACGACTGCTGACACGGTAGAGCAATGGCTGCACCCTGTAGATCAAGTTCGTAAAGCAGAACTTATAAGCTACCTCATTTGGGAAAACAAGTGGGACCCTGTACTTATATTTACAAGAACCAAACACGGCGCAAACCGACTTGTTAAAAAACTAGAACAAGAACAAATACCTGCCATGGCGATACATGGTAACAAAACCCAAGGTGCCAGAAATCGCGCTTTACAAGCTTTTAAAGATGGCAAACTAAGAGCACTCGTAGCAACCGATGTAGCTGCACGCGGTATAGACATAAAACAACTACCCCACGTGGTCAACTACGACCTACCAGACACTGCCGAAGACTACGTACACCGCATAGGTCGCACGGGCAGAGCAGGCGAAACAGGGCAAGCCATCTCGCTAGTAAGCCTATTCGAGGCCAAACAACTTTCAGATATAGAAAGCCTAATAAAAACCAAACTCGAGCGTATTGTCATTAAAGGGTTTGAACCGACTGAAACCAAGGCTGAAGTTCGTGAAAAGCAAGAAGAACAAAAACAAAAGAAACTGCAAGCTCAAAGAGGCCGTGCGCAAAACAGGCA
>CAYGTA010000047.1:0-16405 GCA_964352605.1 uncultured bacterium
ATAAATGATTTAAAGTTTAACGTCAGGCGCGCCATAAGCAGTTGTTCAAACGTCTATTTCGGTAACCGTTGATAGGATACATAGCGTGATTAAATCAAACGTTAAAAAACGTATTACGCAAGCTGATGTGGCTCACCATGCTGGAGTATCTCAAGCCATGGTGTCCTACGTCATCAATAAAAGTAAAGTATCCATCCCACAAGAAACTCGACAACGCATTCAAGATTCTATGCACGATTTAGGCTATACGCCAAATGTAACAGCACAACGTTTACGTACCAATAAAAGCATGACGATTGCGGGCGTCATTCCAGACATCACCAACCCTTTTTACCCAACCTTTGAACGCGGAATACAAGAGGTTGTAGACGAAGAAAACTATGACTTCATTATTTACAATACCGACGGCGTGGCCAGCAAAGAAAAGAAAGTTCTAAACTCCCTCTTGCAAGGACGCGTAGACGGCATCGTCGGCTCTTTTTTTCATCTGAGTGCTGAAGATCTTAGACCCCTAGTAGAACAAGGAATAGCAGTTGTCAGGCTTGAGCAACCCACAGCTACGCTCCCCAAAAATCTTTTGCTTGACACCATTTATATCAACAGTATTACTGCTTCAAAAACGGCGGTTGATTATTTGACGCAAAAAAGACACAAACGCATTGGTGTGCTAGCAAGTCAAGATGGCCCTTCAAGCTTCCGAGTTGAGGGCTATGAACAAGCCTTATCGGATGGCGGTATAGAGCATGATGAAACGCTCATTCGCTTTGGCCCCTACAACGAAGAAGGTGGCTACGAAGCGATGAAAGAGCTTCTAAACCTTCAAGACCTACCTACGGCCATATTTGCAGTAAATGACCTCATGGCAATGGGTGCCATGCTTGCCATACGCGAAGCAGGATTAAGCGTTCCAGACGATATTGCGGTTATTGGCTTTGATGACATCCCATCAGCCAGACTAATCCATCCTTCGTTAACAAGTATTAGTCAACGCCAAAAAGATATGGGGCGAAGAGCAGCAACAATGCTATTTGAGCGCTTAAGAGGTGAAGCCCCAAATCAAGGACGAATCGAAGAACTACCCTTTGAATTTATTATTCGAAACTCGAGCTAAACGATTGTATTAAGGAGCTGTAGGGTGATGACAAAAGAACAAAGAATTGAAAAGCTCGAGCACCCTACTGGCATGGTCAATGCCATCATTGACACGGACACTTATAATGAAATTGATGATCAGTTTGCTATTGTACACGCCATACTTTCATCCGAAAAAATAAATATTGAAGCAATTTACGCAGCACCCTTTTTAAATCATCGCTCAACTAGCGCGGGTGAGGGTATGGAAAAAAGCTATGACGAAATCCTACGCATTTTAAAACGCATGGATGTTTCGTCAGATGGGTTTGTTTACAAAGGCTCGAGCGCTTTCTTAGCTTCAGAGGCAGAAGCTGTTGAGAGTGATGCGGTTTATGATCTTATTCACAGAGCCAAAGAAGCTACCAAACCGCTCTACATTATCGCATTAGCAGCTTTAACCAACATTGCTTCAGCACTACTACTTGAGCCTAGCATTATAGAAAAAATAGTTGTGGTTTGGCTCGGCGGAAATGCACCTTACTGGGAGCACAACAAAGAATTTAATCTTAAGCAAGAACGCGCCGCAACCAGAGTTGTGTTTGAAAGTGGCGTGCCTTTGGTGCAGATTCCTTGTATGGGTGTTACCTCTCATCTTAAAACAACGGTTCCCGAACTCGAGCGTTACATTCCTAAAGATAATGAAGTTGGTCAATTTTTGTTAGAACGCTTCAAAGAATACAACGATAATCACATGGGCTGGTCAAAAGAAATTTGGGATTTAGCACCTGTAGCTTGGTTGCTTGATGAGTCTTGGGTTCCTAGCGTTATCACTAAAACCCCAACACTTACAGATGACCTTAGGTATACCCAAAACCCTAAAGACCATGATATGCGCTTGGCAACGTTTATTAACCGAGATGCTGTTTTTCAGGACCTTTTTAAGAAATTAAGGGTGTAACAAATGCCTTTGACATCTTTTACCTCAAACATGAAAGCTAACAAAGCGGTCATCTTTTTAATCATTCCTAGTGTTTCTTGCTGTATTCCACATCTTAAAAAGGAGGTGGCTTATAGATCAAAGGCATAATTATTCATAGTGTTTTGGAGTTTAGTCTTAGTTTTGGAAAGGATAGGATATGAAAAAACTTGTTTTATTTATGTTGAGTTTAGGGGTTGCTCTTAGCAGCATGGCTTTAGCTCAGCGCCAAACTGTTTCTGTTTGGGTTGATGACAATGAAGAAAACCAATGCATTTTGCCTATTTATGAAAAATTTAATGAAATGAGTGAAACAGCTGAGATTGAAATCACCCTTCAGGCTGAATCTTGGGATGTGACACGTACCGCACTAGCGGGTGGCGCGGGTCCTGATGTTGTAACCACACCGGGACCTTCCTTTGTGTACGAGTTAGCTCAGGCAGGCCTCTTAGAGCCTTTAGTAGATTATGCTGCTGATCTAAACTGGGGTGATAATTTTGTAGATTGGGCACTTAGTTTGGGTGAGGTTGACGGAACACTCTATAGCTTGCCAACAGAGCTTGAAACGATTGTTCTTTACTACAACAAAACACTTTTTGAGGATAATGGTTGGGCTGTACCCACAACCATTGATGAAATGATGGCTGTTTCAGAAGAAATTGCCGCTGCTGGTATTAACCCGTTTGCGCATGGTAATGCTGAATGGCGACCTGCTAATGAATGGTTCGTTAGTGCTTTCTTAAATCATGTTGCAGGACCAGAAAAAGTTTATGAGGCCTTACGTGGTGAACGTTCATGGACAGACCCTGCTTTTTCTGAAGCTATAGCGATGCTTGACGAAATTCAACAAAATGGCTGGTTCTCTGGGGGGTTAGATTTTTATTACACGGCGACCTTCCCTGAAATCGGCGCAGCTCTTGGTAACGGTGAAGGTGCCATGAATATTGAAGGTAGTTGGCGGCTCTCCAATATTGACGCTTATTTTGGTGAAAGTGGTGGAAACGAAAATGATTGGGATTGGGTTGCCTTCCCAACATCTTCAGGGGATGAAACTTACAGTATAGGAATTGGTAGTACCTTTTCTGTTAATGCACTTTCAGAGTCAAAAGAAGGTGCAGCTGAATTTCTGACCTTCTTATTTTCACCAGAAACGCAAGCAGCTCTAGCTGTTGATTGTGGACGTGCCCCGGCACCTATTCGCATTGGTGCAGACTTGTTTGAAGGTCTTGACGCTCGCACAGCGCGTTTGTTTGAGTCTATTGGTCAAGCCTCTGATGCAGGAAATTATGGCTACTTAACCTGGACTTTCTGGCCTCCAAAAAGTGATGTTCATATTTATGAAGCAATTGAACTCGTGTGGGATGGTCAAACAACGGTTGATGATTATTTAATGGGCTTAGATACCATTTTCCAAGAAGAACTTGCAGCGGGTGATATTCCACCTATTCCAAATAGATAGGGACTTTGCTTGTAGGGGTGGTCTGGCCACCCCTACAAAAGGCAGGCATTTTTGCTAGCACTTTATTGATTGATTCACTTAAGGACGATACATGGACAATATAGCTTCAAGTGCAAATTTACCAAGCTCCATGCCGTATAAGAAACCTAAATTCAAGCGGTTGATGCAACGCACCGTCATACCTTGGCTCTTTATTTTACCCATTCTCGCAATACATATTTTGGTCGTCGCAATCCCTTCTGTTTCAGCCCTATATTATTCATTGACCGATTGGAAGGGGATTGGCGAGGCTGAATTTGTTGGTCTTGCTAATTTTAAAAGGCTCTTTACAGATGACCCTATTTTTCTAAAAGCACTTAGGAATAATTTTATTTGGCTGGCCTTTTTCTTAACCATACCTTTTACTTTGGCTTTAACAGCAGCTAGCTTGCTAGCGCAAGTTAAACGTGGGGGTATGTTTTATCGCTTAGTATTCTTTTTGCCCTATATCATGCCAAGCGTCGTTACGGCCAATATATGGCAAAACCTTATGAGCCCAAGGCGTGGCATTGGGGCTCAATTCACAGCCAGTCCCGTAGGTCAACAGTTAGTAAATTTAGGCATGCCAGATTTGGGTATTCCTTTTTTAGGGCGTACTGAAACCGTTCTTTTAAGCATTGCCTTTATTGACAACTGGCACTACTGGGGTTTTCTGACTATTCTCTTTCTGGTTGCGATGCAGAATGTTCCCAGCATGCTCTATGACGCAGCTAAAATTGATGGAGCTAATCGCTGGCAACAATTTCTTAACGTGACTTTACCAGGTATCAGGCCAACTTTACTTTTTATGCTTATGATGACAGCCATTTGGTCATTTTTGGTCTTTGAATACGTCTGGATATTAACCCAGGGTGGTCCAGCTGGTGCGTCAGAGGTCTTAGGTACATACGTTTATAAACAAGCATTCCAACGCTTTGACACAGGATACGCTGCCGCTATGGGGCTTACGATGAGTTCATTTGCGGGTCTAATTATTCTGCTCTTTATTTTCTTAAGAAAGCGAGGATGGGATATTTAGTTTCAAGTCATAAGTAATGAGTACTTGCTCTTGCAAACTGAGTTCTTACAATTTGAACTCTCCCTTAAATTTATGCTTAAACAACGCCGAGAAGCGCCCGCCATTTTCAATCATTTGATTTTAAGTTTATTGGTTGTCTTTGCACTGTTACCAATAGTGGTTTTATTCTTTAATTCGCTTAAGTCTAATGCCGAAATTGGTACTAATCCACTAGGCCCCCCTCGAGAAATCCACTTAGAAAATTTTCAAACTGCTTGGGAACGTGGTAATTTCTCTAGAACCATGCGTAATAGTGTTGTGCTTGTTATTGGCACGGTCAGTCTCGTTTTGGTACTGGGCGGGTTAGCCGCATACAGTTTGGCACGACTTAAACCAGCAGGGTCAGACGGTTTTATGCTTTATATGCTGGTAGCTGCAACCATCCCTCTCTGGCTTTACCTTATACCGTTATTTATTCTATGGCGAACTTTGGGCTTGCTCAACAACCCGTTAGGGCTGATTTTAATCTATACAGCCACCAATGCGCCTTTAGCCGTGTTTTTGTTAAGATCTTTTTTGATTTCGATTCCACGAGAGCTTGAAGACGCTGCGTTCATAGATGGAGCGAGTAAGTTTCAGACTTTCTTTCGTATCATTTTGCCTTTAGCTTGGACAGGTTTTTTAACGGTTGGTCTGGTGGTTGGTCTTGGGGTTTGGAGTGAGTTCCAGATTGCACTTATCTTTGTTCAACTGCCCGAGTTTTACCCCGTAACAACAAGCTACTTTGCCTTTGCAAGTCGCTTTGGGCGAGATTGGGCATTGACTAGCGCAGCAGCTGTCATGATGATTGCTCCCGTCATTATTTTCTTTTTGGCATTGCAACGGCGCTTTGTTGATGGGCTAACAGCAGGAAGTGTGAAATAAGAATAATTGTAAGCAGCAAGAAAAAGGAGAAATATTCTTGCTACTCGATTTAAATTATGGAGGAACAATAAGTGTCATTACCAGCAGACTATGCGGAACGCGTCTATGCAGGCGTATTAGGAAAACTCATTGGTGTTTACTTAGGACGGCCTTTTGAACAGTGGACCTATGAGCGAATAATGGCGGAACTTGGTGAAATTAACTATTATGTTCACGAAAAATTGGGCGTACCTTTAATTGTTACTGACGACGATATCACGGGTACATTTACTTTTGTTCGGGCATTAGAAGATTATGGCAATAGTAAGAATGTTAGCGCCGAGCAAATGGGCAAGGGTTGGCTTAATTACTTAATTGAAAATGAAACCATCCTCTGGTGGGGGGGGATGGGTAACTCAACAGAACACACGGCCTATTTGCGTCTTAAGGCAGGCATTCCAGCCCCTGAAAGTGGTTCGATTGCTCTAAATGGCAAAGTGGTTGCTGAACAAATTGGAGCACAAATTTTCATTGATGGTTTTGCTATGGTTGCCCCAGGCGACCCTGAACTGGCTGTTGATTTAGCCAGGCGTGCTGGTAGCGTAAGTCACGATGGTGAAGCTATTTACGGTGCTCAGGTGTTGACAGCTATGGAATCGTTGGCGTTTGTTGAGTCTGATACAAATAAACTCATAGATGCGGCAGTTAAGTACATTCCACGAGATTCTGTCATTTATCGAATGATTGTTGATATACGAGAGTGGCATGCCAATGAACCCGATTGGCGTAAAACTCGAGAGAAGATTGAGGCTCATTATGGGTATGAGAAATATGGTGGTGGCTGCCATATGGTACCAAATCATGGCCTGATGATTTTCGCTTTACTTTATGGTGATGATGATTTCCAGAAAACTCAAATGATTCTTAATACATCAGGTTGGGATACAGATTGCAACGCCGGTAATATAGGTTGCTTAATGGGAATAAAAAATGGTTTGGCGGGTTTAGAAACAGGACCAGACTTTAGAGGCCCTGTTGCAGACAAGCTCTATCTGCCAACTGCTGATGGTGGGCGTGCGATATCTGACGCTGTTACCGAGTCTTATCACATTATAAACATGGGGCGTGCTCTATCTGGTGATGCACCATTAAACCCTAAAAACGGTGCACGCTTTCACTTTGAAATGCCAGGCTCAGTTCAAGGTTTTGAACCAGAAGATAGTATAGAAGTTCGAGGAACTATAGAACTCGAGAATATCTCAGGGCATAGTGACTTAGGTGAACGTTCACTTGCAATTCACTACAAAGGCTTAGCAGATGGACGGATAGCGAGAGCAGCAACTCCAACGTTTATACCTTCTTTAGATGCTTCTCAGTATTTTGAAAAGCGCGGATACAAACTTCTTGCTTCACCAACACTGTACACGGGTCAAACGGTGCAGGCTCGGGTAACGGCTGCGATTGATAATGATAGACCTATTATCTGCAATCTCTATATTCGACCCTATATTGCCGGTGATGCTTTGGGAATAGAAAGGGCCGAGCCTGTGAGGTTAGCTGCAGGGGAAAGCCAAGTTCTAAAATGGGGAATACCTGATACTGATTCTTCCCCTATCGCTTTTGTAGGGCTAGAACTTTCAGGTGTCACTGGTGTAGTGGGGACGGTTTACCTAGACTACTTAACCTGGGATGGTATACCTAACATGGTTTTTAATCGCCCTTCCTTTAAAAAGCGGGACAAGCGTGGTATAAAATCCAGCGAATTGATGTGGAAGCGTGCTTGGGTTAATTGTTTGGATCCCATAAGTAAGTTTGAGATGGTTGACCGTGAACCAGAAGCTTACACACTTATTCAGAACGTAGGTCGTGGGCTTATTAGTCAGGGTACAAAAGACTGGACAGATTATCAAATTACTGCACGCATGACCCCTCACTTGTGCAAAGCAGGGGGAATCGCGGTAAGGGCGCAAGGGATGCGCCGCTACTACGCCTTTTTGTGTGACTCTGAGAGCATGAAAATTATCCGCACTTTTGATGAGGATGAAGTCTTAGCTGAAACCAACTCAGGTTGGACATTTGGTGTTTCTTACGAGCTTAATTTAAAAGTAGAGGGCAATAAATTAACAGCATCTGTTAATGGTGAAGTTGTGCTTGAAGCAACAGATGAGACAAATCAACTAACAGGTGGTGGTGTAGCACTTATTAGTGAAGTAGGTCGCATAGGTTGTGACCACGTTGAAGTAAGACCTTTGTAAATTGGATCTTAAAGATGATTCCACTTTTGATCAAAATGGAATCATCTTCAAGGCTATAGATCGCCATTAAATTCAGGAGTTAAAAGAGCTATGAGTATTGTTGTCTTTGGTAGCATTAACATGGATTTAGTAACCAGAACAGTACGTCTACCCAAGGTTGGTGAAACCTTACTCGGTGAGTCCTTTACTACCGTTCCAGGAGGTAAAGGTGCAAATCAAGCAGTTGCTTGTGCCAAGCTTGGGGCTAAAACCCATATGGTTGGGCGTGTTGGAAAGGATGGTTTTGGTCAAACACTTATTAACGCCCTGCAAGATTATGGGGTTTTGACAGACTCAGTGTTTGTAGATAACTCAACCACATCTGGCATTGCAACGATTGCCGTAGATGTTCAGGCGCAAAATAACATCATTGTGGTATCCGGAGCTAATGCTAATGTAGGTCAAGATGATGTCAAGCGATTAGAGCGGCTTATAACGTCTGAAAGCATTCTTCTTTTACAGCTAGAAATTCCCTTAACTACAGTTATCGACGCTGCCCAACTTGCTCAAAAGACGAACGCTACGGTCATTCTTGACCCAGCACCTGCACAAGAAATACCAGACGAATTGTATAACCTGATAGACATTATTACGCCTAATGAAATAGAAGCCGGGCAACTGGTTGGCTTTGAAATAAATAGCTTAGATGACGCAGAAAAAGCAGCTCGAGTGCTTCTTGAGCGAGGTGTCAAGCAAGTCATTATTAAATTAGCTGAACGTGGTGTGATTTGTGCTAGTGAATCAGAGCTGAAACACTACCCAGCTTTAGCTGTTAAAGCTATTGATACTGTTGCGGCAGGAGATGCGTTTAATGGTGCTTTAGCTGAAGCATTAAGTCAAAATAAAAACTTGGATGAAGCCATACAGCAAGCCATTCAGGTGGGCGCTTATGCCGTAACCAAAACGGGTGCTCAGTCTGCCATGCCTACAAAGGAAGAGTTGAATGACTTTTTGGCTAATTGATGTATCAGGACTTTTAATATACTGTCCAAGGAAGGTTTTCACACTCTTAAGCAGTATGAAACTTAATGTTTAGTAGGTCTTGTCAGAGGTCTCAGTTAATAAAGGAAGAACATGATTTATACAACTTTCGGTAAGACAGAGCTAAAGGTTTCTAAGTTAGGCCTTGGTTGTGCAGCATTAGGGGATGTATACCGGAGTGTAACTGATGAAGATGCAACCCATCTTGTTAATTATGCGATCGATAAGGGGATTAACTTCTTTGACACATCACCTTTTTATGGCTACACCCTTTCAGAAAAAAGACTTGGTGTAGCTCTTAAAGGCAGGCAAGATGAGGTTAACTTAGCAACTAAAGGAGGTCGCTTTGGCGATGATTTAGATTCAGGCTTCGATTTTTCTTATGACAGCATCATAAAAATGTGTGATGAAAGTTTAGGGCGTTTACAAACCGACTATCTAGATGTATATCAGCTTCATGACATAGAGTTTGCCAAGTTAGATGTCATTGAAAATGAAGCTCTACCTGCTCTTTGTAAACTTAAAGAAGAAGGCAAGGTACGCTTTATAAGGGTAACAGGCTACCCACTGCCTTTACTTAAGCACATTATTGACAGTTATGATCTTGATGTCACCTTATCTTACTGTTACTACACCTTGCTTAATCAGCGCCTAAATGATGATCTGCTTAGCAGCGTAAAAGCAAAAAACATGGGACTCATTAACGCCTCAGTCACTCATCAAGGCATCTTGACGCAACATAGCCCACAATCATGGCACCCTGCGCCGAACACTGTTAAAGAAGCAGGCCAAAAAGCCGCAGCTTTCTGCCAGGATCAGGGTGCAAATCTAGCACGCCTCGCCATTCTATTTGCCTACCAAAACGAAAACGTAGACATAACCTTATTAGGCCCACGTAAGACTGAAGAATTAGACTCGGGCTTAGAGATCTTAAATTCAGGCATGGATCAAGGGCTCTTAAAAGCTGTTCAAGAAATACTCGAGCCTGTTCTTAATATGTCTTGGAAATCTGGTTATCCTGAGCATTTTGAAGAGGGTGCTGTTTAGCTTTGCACTGCGTCTAAGGATTTAAAGTCCAGCTCGGGTCTCTTAAGCAACGCTGCGAACTGTTGGTGCACGTTTACATAAAAGCAAACTACATATAAGGAATTAGGAGTTAAAATCTTAAGCATGGAAACCATGAAAGTTGCTGCTATTACAGGTGAAAAGCAAGCAGTCCTCATTGACGTGTCTATCCCTAAGCCCAAAGAAAACTGGGTCGTTGTAAAAATACACGCTTCACCTATGTGCACGGAGTACAAAGCCTGGCTTAGAGGTGTTGAAGGTTTTATGGGACACGAAGGGTCAGGCGAGGTTGTTGCCGTTGACCAATCAACTAAGCTAAAGATTGGTGACCGTGTGGTTGTTATGCCGCAACTTCCCTGTGGTGAATGTGGACTTTGCGTTTCAGGAGATTACATTCACTGCGAGCACGCCATTGATTATCAAACTTTTTCAGGGCATGAAGGAAAAAACGAAACGATGGCGCAGTACATTCTAAAGCCCGACTGGATTTTACCCAAAATTCCTGAAGGGGTTTCTTATGACCATGCCGCATTAGCTTGCTGCGCTCTTGGACCCACTTTTGGCGCGATGGAGCGTATGAAGCTAAGCGCACCAGACACTATTTTAATAACAGGTATGGGACCTGTTGGGCTAGGGGGCGTGGTAAACGCAAAATTTAGGAATGCTCGAGTCATAGCGGTTGATCTGAATGACTGGCGTAAAGCAAAAGCCACGGAGTTAGGCGCTGATCTTGTCTTAGATGCCACCGACCCAGATGCCCTAAAGAAAATAAAAGACCTTACAGGCGGGCTTGGTGTCAATGCTGCAATTGACTGCTCAGGCAGCCATAAAGGACAACGCTTAGCTATAGACGCTTTACGCCGACGTGGCACCATGGCCTTCGTAGGAGAGAGTGGTAACGCGCTCGAGTTAGAACCGAGTTCTGACATGATTCGCAAAGGAATTAGCTTAATTGGTATTTGGCACTATAACTTGGAGCTTTTCTCTCGCATTATGGAAGTGATTCAACGCTCACCTTTACTTGATACGCTCATTAGTCATACATTTCCGCTATCCAATATTCAGCAGGCTTTTGAAACCGTTGCTTCACAAGAAGCAGCAAAAATAATTCTTCACCCTTGGGGGTAATGGTAGCAAGAAAATATTGAATCTTACTTTGGAATTGTATCTGCTTAGGTGATCTCAGCTAAGCTTTCATAATAACTAAAGCATCAAATTGCCTGGAAGGCTGCAGGTCTCCAAAAGTTATTATGTATGCAGTCTATAGGCATCACTTTTTCCCAATCCTATTCAAACCCGATAGTGAGATGATCTTACCAAGCCGTTTGTGTTGCTATAATTTTACCTAACAATTGACCTAACACTAGGGTATCTACTATGCTTCAATTACACTAAGGATTAGGTTTACATGTGAGAAAGAAGCAGGTTTCGTTAACGGACGTAGCTGAGGCCACTGGGTTATCAAAATACTCAGTATCTCGAGCATTGTCAGGTAAAGATGGTGTGAGTCAAGATACTCGAGATTATGTAATGATGACGGCTAAAGAAATAGGTTACAGAACCAAAAAACCTAATCGAAAGCTCATTTTTGCATTTGACCTGGTCGTTTTTAATAATGCTGACATGACTGAATTCTGGATGGGTGTTATTGCAGGTGCGCAAAAAGAAGCCAAACGCTTGGGCATCCATTTAGTAACACGACCCATTCAAAATCCTACAGAAATCATGCAACTTTCCGCTGAGGATATAGATGGCGTTATTGGTGGAAGTGGCTTATCTAGAAAATTACTCAAGCAATATCAAAAAAAAGGTATAAAAACAGTCTTAATTAGCACGGCTCTGCCTGGTGAACAAATGCATAACATTTCAATATCGGAGGAGGAAGCTGCTTTTGAGGTAGGTCAACACTTTAAATCCTTAAATCACAAAACCATTGCCTATGTCACAGATCGAATTTCTAAACCTTCGTTTGCAAGTAGAGAACGTGGACTAAAGAGATTTGCGGAGCAAGAAAAGCTTCACTATGATCTCATTGAAATAAATAGCCAGGATCCTGGCCGGTCATTTGAACTTATATTTAAAGACAAAATAAAAAAAGCTATCGCTTCTACTGCTCTTTTTTGCTCTACTGATAGCCTAGCTTTTGCTGTAATTCACGCTTTGAATAGGTTGGGTCTATCTGTACCTAAAGATGTATCTGTAATGGGTGTTTACAATACCTACGAATCAAGCACCTCTATTCCGAAATTAAGTTCAGTGGATGTACCCCGAGAAGAAATCGGTAAATTGGCACTCAGACAATTGTATTCACTTGTAAAGGGTGAAGATAATTTTGTGCCAACTCGAACGTTTGTTATGCCCTCTCTAATCATTAGAGAGTCAACAGCGAGAGCTGGGAAAGTGAGGCTGTATGCCAAAAGATAAACGCTTTATTTCACCTGACGATGTCGAAACTCATGTCTTTGATTGGGGAACAATCAAATGGATGAGTACCCCTGGTCATAACGAGGCCGAAAGATTTACGACTGGAGTAGTTTTACTTGAGCCAGGCAAAGGTCATACTCGCCACAATCACCCTGGTGTCGAAGAGATTTTATACATAGTTTCGGGCGAGGGTGAACAAATGGTAGAAGTCCCTGACGGCCAAAGCGGGATGAAAGAGGAGCGTAGACCTATTAAGGCGGGTATGCTAATTCATATTCCTGCGGACGTATATCACGAAACCCTTAACACCTCATGGGAAAATCTTAAACTCATCGCAATATACGCACCTTCAGGACCTGAAGATTTGCTACGTGATATGGCGGAGAAGATTGTACCGGCAGGTAAGTTACCTAAACGGGGTTAAGGTTAATGCCTATCTATGTGGTTGGAACGTGCGATACCAAAGGACTCGAGTTACGTTATATTCGTAACTTAATTGAGGCTACCGGTGTTACTGGTCTACTTATTGATGTCAGTACAAAGGGTGATGGTGGCGAAGTTGATGTGACTGCACGGACGGTTGCCAAGCATCATCCAGATGGTGAGGCCGTGGTCTTTAGTAATGATCGTGGTGAAGCAGTTTCCCAAATGAGCACGGCTCTTGAGCATTTCATTCGTTCACGTAAGGATCTTGAGGGTATAATTAGTGCTGGTGGTTCAGGTGGCACGGCTTTGGTCACGCCTGCTATGCGAAGTTTGCCGATTGGTACACCAAAAATGATGGTTTCAACAGTAGCTTCTGGCAATGTTGCACCTTATGTGGGACCCAATGATATTTGCATGATGTATAGCGTTACAGATGTTCAAGGGCTCAACGGAATTTCGAGAAAAGTTTTAGGCAATGCTGCGCATGCAATGGCCGGCATGGTCAAAGCATCTATTCAAGAAGTAGAAAGCAAACCGGCTATTGGCCTTAGTATGTTTGGGGTCACAACTCCCTGTGTTCAAACTGTCGTTAAAGAACTCGAGCGTGATTACGATTGTCTTGTTTTTCATTCGACGGGTACGGGTGGGCAGTCAATGGAGAAGCTTGTTGACTCCGGTTTGGTTAAGGGTTTGATTGACGCGACAACCACGGAAGTGTGTGACCTTCTAATGGGGGGTGTTTTTAGTGCGGGTGACGATCGTTTGGGTAGCATCATTCGTACTCAACTCCCTTATGTAGGTTCTTGTGGTGCTTTGGATATGGTGAACTTTGGCGCGATGGAGACTATCCCCTCAAACTATAAAGACAGGCAATTTCATGTTCACAATGCACACGTCACACTAATGCGGACCACCGCCGAAGAAAACAAACGCATAGGTAAATGGCTTGCCAATAAGCTTAATCAAATGCAGGGTGAGGTGCGTTTCTTATTGCCTTTAAAAGGCGTATCTTTACTTGACGCAGCTGGTCAAGCTTTTCATGACCCTGAAGCTGATGCAGCTCTTTTTGACGCACTCGAGCAAAACGTAATTCAAACGGATAAACGTAAGCTTATCAAACTTAACCATAACATCAATGATCCAGAGTTCTCAGCCGAATTGGTCAAGCAATTTAAAGCCATTATTTAAGGGAGATTTATGCCACGAATTGAACGCTCTTATATACTCGCAAAGTTTAAAGGAATGATTGAACGTCGCGAGCCCATCATTGGGGGCGGGGCAGGGACAGGACTGTCTGCCAAATGGGAGGAGGCTGGGGGAATTGATCTCATTGTTATTTATAATTCAGGTCGTTACCGCATGGCAGGGCGAGGTTCTCTAGCAGGCTTACTCGCCTATGGCAATGCCAATGAGATCGTGGTGGACATGGCTAAAGAAGTCTTGCCTGTTACTAAACAAACACCTGTGCTTGCGGGTGTCAATGGTACCGATCCTTTCTATGACTTTGATGTTTTTTTGCCTGAATTAAAACGGCTTGGCTTTTCAGGTGTTCAAAACTTTCCAACTGTTGGTCTTATTGACGGCATATTTAGAGCAAACCTTGAAGAAACAGGCATGAGTTATTCACTTGAAGTTGACATGATAGCAAAAGCTAATGCACTTGACCTTCTGACAACACCTTATGTCTTTTGTAAAGAAGATGCTGAAAATATGACTCGAGCGGGTGCTGATATTATTGTGTGCCACATGGGTTTAACGACGGGGGGCAGCATAGGTGCAGAAACTGCTTTGAGTCTAGAAGATTGTGTCTCTCTTATTGATGAATGGGCTGAGGCTGCTCGCAATATTCGTGATGACATTATCATTCTTTGTCATGGTGGCCCAATTGCTATGCCAGTTGATGCTAGTTATATCCTTAATACTTGTCAAAATATTCAGGGTTTTTATGGGGCAAGCAGTATGGAACGTTTGCCCGTTGAGCAAGCGCTTAAGGCTCAAACCCAAAAGTTTAAAGCGATTACTTTTACGAATTAAAGGGAGACTAGTTCATGTCTGAACCACAACGCTGGAACCTTCGGGTTAACAATAACTGTTTGTTTATCGATGACACGTTACTTTCTAGGGTTGTGTTGCAACACAATGCTCGCCCTGGTTTGAGGCCCTATATTCACCCTTTGCGACTCAAAGATGGCCGAAGCTGTCTAACCGAAGATAGCCCTTGGCATCATCCTTGGCAACATGGCATTTCAACGGGTTTTCATGGAGTTAATGACTGTGACTTCTGGCTTGATCCAGGGCAGCATCCTAGTATGGTCATTGGCACGATTGAACCTAAACCACCGCAAATCTTAAGCACAGATCCGCCCACGTGGTCTATTGAAGCGACGTGGCATCATGCAGATGGCAGTGATCTATTAACAGAACAGCAAACATGGTCTTTACAAGAAGATAATGACTATTTATTCTTAGATATAGACTGGACCTTGCAAGCCATTCCAGACATTCATATTGTGCAAGATCAATACGGTGGTTTGTTTATTCGAATGCCTTTTCGTTCTGGTTTAAATACTAGTGTTCTAAGCAGTACAGGATTGCAAGATGCCGCTACCGAGCAACAAGCAGCTGAGTGGCTATCTTTACACATGCCTTTAGAGAATAATGAATCTGGTGGCGGCATTACCGTTTTTGACCATCCACAGAATCCGCAACATCCAGTAAAGTGGCGCGTGGACCATCAATGCGGCATTAATCCTGCACCTTGTATTCCTAGTGCCATTGACTTAGCAGCAGGGACTGCCTTGCATCACCGCTACCGTTTGATTTTGCATGAAGAAAAACTAACTGCTGAACAAATTAATAGTCTATGGGCGACCTATACTCACAAGGAAAGCTAAACAAGAAAGGTATAAAATC
Organism: uncultured bacterium; assembly: GCA_964352605.1. GTDB lineage: Bacteria > Deinococcota > Deinococci > Deinococcales > Trueperaceae > JAHEBB01. The sequence continues at coordinate 15,552 of CAYGTA010000047.1, forward strand.
ATGAGATCAGTTATTTGTGTACACGAACGTTTTGATGCTGACTGGCCCTTTACGGCTGACTACTGGCAAGAACGCTGGCAAGAACAAGGTAGCTGCGAGCTTTACCGCACTGAAGAAGCAAGCGCTCGAGCCCCTCAACTTGTAGCTAACCCAGCATCAGTGCATCGCTTGGTGCTGCTTGGTTTCCCTGCAGATGCAGAAGATTTAGAACCTTTCACAAATCTTGAGGAGTGCTTCCATATTCCGCGAGGCCAATCAGATGCAGGTATAGAAGCGGCAAAAGCTCGAGGGGTTAGTTTTATTCCGCATCGAGAAGATGTCTACTGGGGTCAATCAGTAGCTGAATTTGGTCTTGGCTTAACGATTAGTGCACTTCGCCGCATTCCTCAAACCTACACAGCTATGATGAGCAGTCACGACACTTGGAAATATGGTCCCGAAATTGGTAAACCAGGGCAGCGTGGACAGCAGTATGGCGATGACAGCAACTTTACTAATGGCACACTCGCAGGCAAGCGCGTGCGCATAATTGGAGCTGGAAATATTGGTGCGCGCTACGCATCTTTTTGCTCAGCTATCGGTGCACAAGTAAGCATCTGGGATCCTTTTGCGCCTGATGCTGCGTTTGTAGTAGCAGGTGCTGAGCGCTGCTTTCACTTATCTGAACTTGTTAAAGACTCTGAAATCTTTGTGCCTATGGTTCCCCTGACAGATAGCACTCGAGGTTTAGTAACAGCTGAGTTAATAAACGCTTTACCGCATGGCAGTCTGGTCGTGCAAGTAACAAGGGCAAGGGTTTGTGACACGGAGGCGCTTTATAAACGTGTCTTAAATGACGAACTTTCCCTTGCTGC
>CAYGTA010000048.1:0-16389 GCA_964352605.1 uncultured bacterium
GCTGCTGAGTGAAATGACGCTTGATTCGTAGGTTTTAAGCTTAGATGTCTCTAGTAGGGACTTAACTCGAGCTTTAAGCTAAGTGTGTGTCCCAGCTTCAGTATTTTGAGCATAAGTCTTGTCGCTTGGCGTATCGTGTTCAGGGCGAAGGAACACCTGTCGTGTTTATTCAGGGTACAGGAGTTCATGGGGATGGCTGGCAACCTCAGATTGACGCGTTTATGCACGACTATGCTTGTTTGAGTTTTGATAATCGTGGCATGGCAAAGAGTCAAGCTTCATCTGAGCTATTAAGTGTTGAACTCATGATGTCAGACACGTTAGCGCTTATGAATCATTTAGGTTGGCAAAAAGCTCATATTGTAGGCCATTCACTAGGAGGGCTCATTGCTTTAGCACTTGCCTTGAACTTCCCTAATAAAATTAAGAGCCTTGCTTTACTCTGCAGCTTCTCACGGGGTAAAGACGCGACGAAACTAAATCCTTGGTTGTTACAAATTGGTATGCGAATGCGCATCGGGACAGCTAAATATCGCCGGCGTGCCTTTGTTGATATGGTTATGCCTTCTATGCCTAAAGAAGAAAAGGATAAATGGGCGAAAGACTTAGCAGCTATTTTTGGCTATGATTTAGCGCAACAACCCAAGATTGTTTACAAACAGTTAAAAGCGATGAATAATTATGATGCAAGCCCTCATTTGGACGCTTTGAGAGGTTTGCCTAGTTTGGTGCTTGCTGCATCAGAAGATAAGGTAGCGCCCCCAAAGTTAGGGAAAGATTTAGCTCAAAGATTAGATGCGCCTTATTATGAAATTGCAAATGCTGCCCACGGTGTGACTATAAGTCATGCAAATGAAGTTAATACTTACTTATTGGATTTTCACAAAAAAGCTGAGAACCTCACTTAGTGCTGCTGTTTTAATGACCCAAGGCGGTTTCATAACATCCGATTCAAGGAATTCCGATACTATCCGATTCAAGGCGTTCCGATAACATCTAATTCAAGGTTACAAAAGTTACTGTTCCGCAGATAACTTATGGAAATGCTATTTCTATATCCCTAACGCCTTTAGGTTGATGTGCAAGAAAAGCTTGAACCCTTCACACGACATAGGTTTGTTTAGCCTAGAATTTGGATGCATCCTAGTAAATTGATTCACCATCAAATACTGTCACAGACAAACTAAGCCTAATTGAGTATTTTGAAGTAAGAGGAGTTCATTCTAAGGTGAGTTATAGATGCAGCCACCAAAAATAGGGTTTCGACTTAAGACTTCAAATTGAAGGTTTAAACTCGAGCTTTAACTCCTTATCTTACTGCTAAACCTTTAATTCATTACAAGAACTCTTAAAAGCTCTAATGAGTGTATTACAACGTGAAAAGGATTTAGGCATGAACAGTCAGAACGTCAGAGTGAAGTTTCGTTTCATAGTTTATACGTTAGCTATTTTAAGCTTAAGTGCTTGCTGGCAGAGCCAAACACCCATACCAGATCCAACTCCAGATCCAACTCCAGAACCCGTTAAGCAAGAACCCATAGACAGCCAAAGTTACCTTATTTCTAAAAACGGCTCGAGTCTCATTTTAGATTCAGGGGAGAGTCTTGTTTTTGAGGCGGGGTTCTTTGAAGAAGATAGTTTTATTTATCTATTGAGTTCAGAAGAGGATCTTAGCCTACCAAGCATCATAGCTAAGCACTATCCTGTTGATGCTATTTTGCCTTTAGGTAAAACCTTAGAACTTATTTTTCCTAAAGAAGCTGTTGCTGTTATGAATAAAACAAAAAGCTTTTCTGTGTTACCAGATATGAGTCAGGCGAACGCTAGTCAAGAAAGCGAATTAAGAACCCAAGTTTTACTTAAAAGTGCCGATGGCAGTAAAAGCTTTTATGAAGAAGCACTCGAGCCTGATTCAGATGTCTCAGCTACGTTGCGTATTTGGGGGCATCAGCTTAAAAGAGAGGGTTTTGATTCAGAGGCTTCTCTTTCACTTAGAGCTATTACGTCTATACCAAATTTATTAACAAATGCCTTGCCATCTGGCTTTGTGCTTGAAGATGTCGCAACGAACTTAGCCTTGGGGGTTGCGTTTGACTTTGCGCCAGATGGACGTATTTTTATTGCTGAAAAAGCTGGCACGGTTAGAATTGTTCAAAATGGTCAGCTATTAGCAAGCCGATTTATTGATATTTCGGCACAAGTGAATAGCTTTGGAGATAGGGGTCTTTTAGGTATTGCAGTGCACCCTAACTTTCCTGTTGAACCTTATGTTTATCTTTCTTTTACTTATGATCCACCGCAGGTACTAAACCACACATCTGATGATTTTGCTAAACCTGATGCTAGAGGCGCTCGAGTGGCTCGAGTTATTAGACTAACTGCGGATGCTAATGAGGGTTATAACAAGGCTGTGGCGGGTAGTGAACTGATTTTGTTGGGTGCAAATAGTACGTGGGTAAATAGTGGTAATCCTTTTGCGCGAAATGACTATAGTATTCCTGCTTGTGGGGCGTTGGGCGCTTTTGTTGAGAATTGCCTTCCGGCAGATGAGACGTCTCATACCATTGGTGCACTTAAGTTTGGTTTAGATGGTAGCTTGTTTGTTGCTTCTGGGGATGGGTGTGATTTTACAACTGTGGAAGAAAATTGCACAAGGGCGCTTAGTTTAGACAGTTTAGCAGGAAAGATTTTGCGTATTGATGCTATGACGGGAGAGGGTCTAGCGAGTAATCCTTTTTATGATGGTAACCCTAATAGTAACGCCTCCAAAGTCTATAATCTTGGCTTACGTAATCCTTTTCGTTTTACGCTTGACCCTGTCACAGGTGAGCCTGTTGTAGGAGATGTTGGTTGGGGTACTTGGGAAGAAATTAATAAAGGTCGCGGTGCTAATTTTGCTTGGCCTTGTTACGAAGGGGGCTATGCTGAAAATTTGCTTCAAGGAGCTTACGCTGGTTTTGATGCTTGTCAGGCTTTTTACGCTTCACAGAGTGCCACGCCTGCGCTTTATGCTTATGCTCACGCTGGTACAGGTAACTCTATTCAAGTAGGAGACTTTTACGCAGGTACAAGTTACCCAGTTGCTTACAGAGGTGCTTTGTTTTTCTCAGATTTTAATGATCGCTTTATAAAGTATTTGCAGTTTGACGCTTCAGGTGCATTGCAGAGCGTTCAAGATTTTGGTACTGAGGCAGGCTTAGTGCAGTTGTCCACTGGGGCAGACTCAAATTTTTACTTAATGAATATCTACGAAGGTAAACTTAAACGCCTTCGCTATGTAGCAAGTTCAAACAATGCACCCGTGGCACAATTTACAGCCACACCTGTAGCGGGTAGTGCACCGCTAGACGTTAGTTTTAGCAATACCTCTTATGATGCAGATGGTGAACCCCTAAGTTACGCTTGGGATTTTGGTGATGGAGGTAACTCAACAGAAGCCTCACCTGTTTACACCTACGCTAACAATGGTGTTTATACGGCTATTCTAAATGTTACAGATACAAATAACGCAACAACCCAAGCGACAAAACTTATTAGTGTAGGAAACAGTTTACCCGTTCCTGTCATTACAAGCCCCGCAGCAGGGTTTCGTTATAACGTTGGTGACACCATTTCTTTTACAGGTTCAGCAACAGACGGTGAAGATGGCAATCTGACAGGCTCGAGTTTAGAGTGGTCTGTTATTTTGCATCATAATGAGCATCGTCATTTTGACGGTATAACGCCAGTGAGCGGTACGTCAGGTAGTTTTGTAGCTGAAGATCATGGTGATAATACTTATCTTGAACTTTGTTTAACAGCTACTGATTCGCAAGGTGCAAGTCAAGAAACATGTCAAGATTTATATCCTAATACCGTGCAGATTAGCTTAGATACTGTGCCGTCAGGTTTACAGTTAAGCTGGCAAGGGGTATCACGAGCAACTCCTTTTACCGTAACGAGTCTGGTGGGCTCCAGCCATTCTTTAACGGCTTTAAACGAGCAAGGTTCTTACCGGTTTAGTAACTGGTCAAATGGTGGCGCTCGAGTGCATAGTATTACTTTAGATAATCAGCCAAGAACTTTTGTAGCAACTTATGAGCAAGTAGCAACCTGTGCTGGCTTAATTCAAGAAGCAGAAACAGCGGGTCGTTTTGGTGCCTTTGCTGTGGGTACAGATGCGGCAGCTAGTGGTGGCGCTTACGCACATGTGCCGCAAGGCTTTGGTAGTCGCTATAGCTTCTTGCCCGATGACCGTTTAGAGTTCTGCATTAATGTGCCTGTGGCAGGCGACTACCAGATAAAAACGTGGGTTTACGCAAGTGGATCTAATAATGATTCGTTTTATGTCAAGTTTGATGATCTTAGTCGCGCACCCTACTTATGGTTCGTAAGAAAAAATACCAGTTATTTAGAAGACTATATAAGTAGTAACCAGTCACCAAGTCAAGACCCTCTGGTGCTTAGTTTGAGTGAAGGTCAGCATAGGCTTTATGTGTACTTACGAGAACAAGATACCCGTTTAGATAAAATTGAACTCGAGCCTGTACCTGCTAATCAGGCACCTGTACTAAGGTCTTTGTTAGATCGTAGTAGTCAGCTAAATGATGCTATTACTTTAGCTGTTTTTGCAGATGACCCTGAGAATGACACGCTTAGTTTTAGTGCTACAGGTCTACCAAGCGGGCTAAGCATGAGTACAACAGGGGTAATTCAAGGTCAGCTTAGTAATGCAGGTAGTTTTACGGTCAATGTGACGGTCTCAGATGGTGATTTAACTGATACAGCTAGCTTTAATTGGCTTGTTAATGAAGGCACAGCGACCTGTGGTGCGCTTGAGCAAGAAGCCGAAAATGGTCTTTTACTCGGAACGTTTCAGCAAGCAAGTGACCCAGCAGCTAGTGGCGGCGCGTATGTTTACGCGCCCACAGGCTCAGGTATATTCTTTTCAGGTTTAGATTCAAGCAGGCGATTAGATCTTTGTTTTAATGTAACAACCGCAGGTCTCTACCGCATTAATACAAGCTCTTACGCAACAAGCCCTGCAGATGATTCTTTTTATGTCACTGTTAACGGTTTACCTGCCCAAGGCTATATTTGGGATATGCCTAGAAACGCTAGTTACAGTGAATCTTACATCAAAGCAAGAGGAAGTAGAGATGTTGTCGAACTCGAGCTTGAGGTAGGGCAAACTTTGGTGAGTTTTTACCAGCGAGAAGAAAATGCGCGTCTTGATAAAGTAGAGCTCGAGCTTGTCTCTAGTAGTGAGCCTCCTGTGGTTACCTGTGCTGGTTTAAGTCAGGAAGCTGAGATAGGAGGTTTGTCGGGTGCTTTTGAAGTTGTGAATGATGGAGCTGCTAGTGGTGGTGCTTATGTTTATACGCCAACAGGTTCTGGTTTTGCTTTTGCAGGACCGGGTAGTAATAAAGCGAGTTATTGCGTAACGGTAGCTACAGCAGGGGAGTATCGTATTAGTGCGAATGTGTACGCAGCAACAGCTGGTGAAGATAGTTTTTTTGTAACGCTAAATGGCTTACCTGCAAATGGTTATTTGTGGGATGTGTTAAGAAATACGACGTATGCTGCTGATTATGTACGTAATCGGGGGAGTGCTACGCCTGTAGTTGTTTCTTTAGAAGCAGGTGATAACTATCTTGATTTTTATATGCGGGAAGATGGTGCTAGGTTAGATAAGTTTACTTTAGAGCTTGTCTCTAGTAGTGAGCCTCCTGTGGTTACCTGTGCTGGTTTAAGTCAGGAAGCTGAGATAGGAGGTTTGTCGGGTGCTTTTGAAGTTGTGAATGATGGAGCTGCTAGTGGTGGTGCTTATGTTTATACGCCAACAGGTTCTGGTTTTGCTTTTGCAGGACCGGGTAGTAATAAAGCGAGTTATTGCGTAACGGTAGCTACAGCAGGGGAGTATCGTATTAGTGCGAATGTGTACGCAGCAACAGCTGGTGAAGATAGTTTTTTTGTAACGCTAAATGGCTTACCTGCAAATGGTTATTTGTGGGATGTGTTAAGAAATACGACGTATGCTGCTGATTATGTACGTAATCGGGGGAGTGCTACGCCTGTAGTTGTTTCTTTAGAAGCAGGTGATAACTATCTTGATTTTTATATGCGGGAAGATGGTGCTAGGTTAGATAAGTTTACTTTAGAGCCGGTTGGACCTTAAATTGCATTAACGCTGCACAAGCGGTTTGAGGGACGTGCATTGGATGAAAAGAAGAATCGTTAAAGCAGGCTTATTTGTTTAAAAAATTGAGTTTCGTCCAACCCTCAATATCATCTATTAACTGATGACAAGCCAAATTTAAAGTGATTTTAGACGGCTTAAGCTTATGCTGATCTATGTAAACCTCTGCAAAGTGAGCTTTGACAAGCTCAAAATACGCTTCTTTTGGTAAAGCCTCAGCCTCCTCAGACCAAAACGCTTCAAAGCCACCTCGCTCATTAAGCTCGAGTGTTTCTCGATTGAGCTTTATAAATACCTTACCTAAGGGAAATTGGACATAATGGCAGAGCATAGCTTTATCTTTTCGTAGTTAGGCTGCTAGTTCTGCTACGCGTATTACGGTTTGATGCACTGTGCAAAGCAAACAACAAATTATGAAGCCTCAACAACCTTTTGTTTTTAAACATAGTTTAGCTAGGCTAAAAGACTTTAAGTCAGATGGCTTAAAGCGCTATGTAGATTCAGAGAAGCTCTCTTTTGCCTTACAGCTTAAAGGTCAAAAGGTGATAGTGGAACTTAAAGAGCAGGGTCATGATCTGTTTTGTACCCTTTACTCAGAAACGTTGACAGAGGATTTGATGGAGCAAAGTTTAGACGTAGTTTCTTTTCATTTGAGTTTAAATGATGATCTGAGCGAGTTTTACCATTTAGCCCAAAAAGATGATGCTTTTAAGCCCATGCTAGAAGCCTTACACGGTTACCATCAGGTTAAATTTTTAAATGTCTTTGCCTGTGCCTGCTGGGCACTCGTAACCCAACGAACGCCAAACAGCTTTGCCTTTGAAAGCATGAAAAAATTAGTTCAATACTTAGGTGACGAGTTAAGTCATCAAGGTAAAACTTATACTACTTTTCCAACGCCGCAAAGCTTCTTAAATAGTGACGCTCGAGCTGCTATTTTGGAGGCCACAAATAATACGCGTAAAACCGAACGTCTTTTACCCATTGCTGAAGCGTTTGTAACAGCAGATGAGCAGTTTTTGCGTAACGCACCCTACGAAGAGGTGGCACGCTGGCTCAAAAAGATACATGGTTTAGGGCAATGGTCGGTTGATTATATTATGCATAGAGGTTTGGGTCGCATGGAGCGTAGCCCTTGGACAGATACGCAAATCATGCGGGTTATTTCTGAAAGCTATACAAAGGGTTTAAGCATAAGTAAAGGAGACGCTAAGAAACTAGCCGAAAGTTACGGCTGGCAGCAAGGCTACTGGGTGCATTACTTAAAGGTACTCAAAGATTAAAACTAGCTTGATTTATAAAGGCCGTAAGACTTTATAAATCCGACCTAGGGGAGTCAGCTTAAACTAGCTCTGGTTCTACGACATGCTTTAAATCAATTGAGTCTAAGCAAAGCATGAAGGCTCGAGTTCTTGAATTTCACAGCTTTTTTTGCTTTTAAGCCCTATTATGATTTATATGAAATACTTAAAACTTATCTTTAGTCTTTTTGTAGGCTCATTTTTTATCTTTACGCATGCGCAAATAAGCGATGCAAGCCATGTAGCACAAGCTTTAAATCGCAGTGTGACGTTAGATGATGACATGTCAGATTGGGAGGGTTTACCGCAATATAGTGTTATTCTAAATAACACTGAGCTGCCTGAACCCGTAACACAAACAGGTTTTTACAGTGTTGCTTTTGATGATGACTTCTTTTATATTTACGCAAGCTTTATGCAAACGCAAGATAGCCTAACTATGGGGTTAAGCGAAGATGCAGAAGAATGGTGGCTAGCAGATACCTTTGAAGTGTTCGTGAAACTAGAAGGCCAAGATGCGCTGCATTACGCTGTTAGCCCAGAAGGCATAGGGTTTACAAACTTCTTAACCGATAATGATTTTGAAACTTACAGCAGCATGGCTGAAGATTCATGGAGCATTCAAGTAGCTTTTCCGTTAGCTAAAAATAGTTTGCCCAGCGCGCAAGCTGATGACAGTTGGGAACTCAAAGTAGGGCGTGGTAACCGCAGCGCCAAAGAATACAGTTTATGGCCCATGGGTGGTGATTTCTTAGCTGAAGATAACTACGGCCTTGTCTACTTCACTAAGCAAATCGAAAGTGACAGCCTACTATTTGACCGACTCAAACGCTAAGCTTTTCGGTATGATGCCTTATGTCTAAAGAAAGCACCATACCAACGCTACAAAGCATAGAAGAAGCCTACCAAACCATTGACCCAGTCTTTCTAAACTCACCTCAATTCGAACTACAAAGCCTAAACGAAACACTCGAGCTTTCCTTAATTAATAAGCTGGAAACGCTCAACCCGATTCGTTCTTTTAAAGGTCGGGGTACCTCTTGGCTTTTGTCAAAAGCTAGTAAAAGTCAAGCTCTTGTTTGTGCTTCGGCAGGTAATTTTGGTCAAGGCATGGCTTACTGTGCTACACAGCAGGGTGTCAGCATGACGGTTTTCGCTGCAGAAAATGCTAATCCCTTAAAACTCAAACGCATGCAAGATTTTGGTGCTACGGTTAAGCTAGCAGGTCAAGATTTTGACGCTGCAAAAAACGAAGCTCGAGCTTACGCTAAGAGCATTAAGGCGCGCTTTGTTGAAGATAGTAAAGATATAGAAACAGCTGAAGGTGCAGGCACTATTGCGCTAGAACTTCTAAACTACCCTAAAGCCTTAAATGCCGTGCTTGTACCTCTAGGTAATGGCGCTCTCATAAACGGCATTGGGGCTTATCTAAAAGCAAAAAGCCCAAATACCAGAGTCGTAGGCGTAGTAGCTGAGCAAGCTCCAGCCATGGATTTATCTTGGCGTGAAAACAAACTCATTAGCACAGAAACAGCCAATACCATTGCAGATGGCATAGCCATACGTTTGCCTGTAGCAGAAGCACTAGAAGCCATGAAACACACCGTAGATGACATACTGCAAGTTAGCGAAGAAGACATTCTAAGTGCCATGAAGCTAGCCCACCAAGAGCTAGGCGTAATACTCGAGCCTGCGGGTGCTGTGGGCTTAGCAGCTGCTGTCAAATACAAAAAAGAGCTTAAAGGGCAGTGTTTAGCAAGCATTTTGTGTGGTAGTAATTTAACAACTGAACAAATCAAAACATGGCTAGTTTAATGAACGATGTTTCTATTCTTTATGTTGTGGCAGTTTGCGCCCTCATAATTAAAGAAGATAAAGTTTTAGCCATGCGCCGCTCACAAAAAAAAGATGCGGGTGCTGGTCTTTGGGAAGCCCTCTCAGGACGCGTAGATTTAGATGAAGAACCGCTAGATACTGTGAAACGAGAAATACTGGAAGAGTGTGGTCTTGAGGTTACTGTTCAAGCAGAACCTGTTACTGCTTATGCTGCCACACGATTAGATAAACCCATGATAGTTATTGTTTACAAAGCTAACTACTTATCAGGAGCAGTAACCATGAGTGACGAGCATGATGACTATGCGTGGCTCACAGCAGCAGAATTTGCGGAGCGAAGCACGCTCACTAAACTTGTTGAAATAGTGAAGTGGGTTTTGCCGTAAGTTGAGAGTCTTTAAAAAACAGTTGCTTTACGTGGGTACGCTTTAGGTATGGTGAAATTGGAATGCTTCGGAGCATTGCTATTAAGGCACTAAGTGAAAAGTGGATATTGTTCTATAGCAGTTTTTAAGTTCAATATATCATCGACTTAGCAGATCGGTTTTGCTCACCCAGTTCGGCATTTAAAATGCTACAGCGTTTTAAATGCAAAAGGCTATAAAACTGCGATAACAGCTATGAAGCGCGAGTGATATATTTCTAAGTACCCTTGAGCAAATAGCTACATACTTGTTGTTAAGGGTTAGTACTAACTCTTTTTGCTGCTGTGGTGCTGTGTAACTAAAACCTAATGCCTACAAACAAGAATGTTTAAAAGATGAAGAAGTGGACACTCAGTCAAAAAGTAACAGCAATAATTGTGCTACAGATAGCAGTTCTCTTAGCTATGCAGGTTGCGGTTCAATGGCAAGTCATTTTACCTACATTTAAAAGAATAGAAGTTGAACAAGCAAGCAATGCAATGAATCGAATCAAAGACAGGTTTTGGCTTGAGCTTGATTACTTAAATAGATTTGTCTATGAATACAGTGATTGGGAAGATAGTTATGATTTTATTGACTCTAAAGATCAAGATTATATAGACGAGAATCTTTACGAAGGACTTGTCAGCCATCTTGGTGGTAATGTGATGATTTATATCACTCAAGATTTTGAACTTGTATGGGGCATAGAAGAAATCGAAGTTACTGATGGATTCTATACTAATGATAGTGAAGATTTTTTAAATGCAATAGTAGGGCAATTAAAACCTAGTATCGAAGAGATTGACCAAACAGAAGATATCAATAATCAGTTTGCAAAGGGGTTTAGTTTGCTTAATGAATTACCAGTGATGTTTGCTGTACGCCCTATAGTTAGCTCAGAGTTTGCGGATTCAAATGGTTATATAATTCTTGTGAAATACATAGATCAACAGCTTATTTCGCTTTACGAAGAACAGTTAAGTAGTAGGTTTGTACTGGAACCTGTGGATAGTTCGGTGCTTAATGCGTCTAAAGAACTTCCTATCTTGCAGTTAGCAATGGTTAATTCTACAAGTTTGAGCGTTTCAGGTAGCATTTACACAAACGATGTTCCTATTTTTAAGATAACGACGGAGGTCTTTCGAGATATTACCTTAAATGGTCTCAATAGCATTTATTTAGCTAGTACAATTTTACTCATCATAGGACTAGTAAGTGTTGCTTTTATCTGGAAATATGTATCATTCCAGATTTTTAAGCCTCTCGAAGATCTATCAAGCCAAATGCAAGGTATTTCTTGGTCTAAAGATGCCAGCCAGCAGTACCTAGTTGATAGAGAAGATGAAATTGGCTTGCTAGCAAAATCATTTAACCTAATGATTACAAATATTAATTCGCATCAGCATGAGCTTAAGCAAGCACAAACCATGCTTAAGGAAACCAATGATAAGCTATCTGATTTGGTGAGGCGAGACAGTTTGACGGGAATAGCCAACCGATTGGCATTTGAAGAAGTGATTGAAACAAACTGGAGTAAGTTTGCCAGACTCAAACTCCCTATAAGCATCATGATGTTAGACATTGACTACTTCAAAGACTACAATGATTTGTATGGTCATTTACAAGGTGATGAGTGCCTAAAACAGGTAGCGCAAGTTCTTTCAAGTTGTTTAAATCGGTCTAATGATTTTCTTGCTCGTTATGGCGGTGAAGAGTTCATTGTCACGTTATTAGGGTTATCAGATCTTGAAGCAAAAAATGTTGCAAATACCATTTTGGATAACCTGCGACAGGTAAATATCATTCACGAAAAAAGCAAGATTGCAAGCCATGTGACCTTGAGTATCGGTGTGGCAAGCATGATTCCAAAAAGCCACATAGACCCTAAAGTATTAATTGAAAAAGCTGATCAAGCGCTATACAAAGCAAAGGCAGCAGGTCGAAATCAAATCGTGATTTATGAACCACACTAACAGTTACTAGCGCTTCCATGACAAACTGCCCCACCTTTTAGATATGTCTCTTTGTACTCGCTTAGGTCGCACGAGTTGTTATGCCATCAAACAACTCGTGGAAAAGCTATAATATGTAAACTATGTAAAAAAATGTTTCTAACGGATTGCCGCTAAGAAAAGGATCAGTTTAAAAATCGTTAAAAAAGTCTCTCGTTTTTTCTAAAGCTGAAACAAAAATATCTACTTCTGCTTCGGTATTGTAAAAGTAAAAGCTTGCCCTTGCAGTTGATTGCACGCCGAGTTCTTTCATAAGGGGTTGCGCGCAGTGGTGCCCTGCTCGCACAGCTATGCCTTCTTGATCTAAAGCGGTTGCAACATCATGCGGGTGAACCCCTGTTATGTTAAAAGGAATAATGCCGCCCCTGTCAGCACCTTCAGGGCCGTAAAGCTCTATGCCGTCTAGCTTCTTGAGTTTTTCGAGGGCATAGCGAGTTAAGTGCTGATCGTGATTCATTATGGCTTGCATGCCTATGCTTTCTAAATAATCAACAGCTGCACCTAAAGCTATGACTTCTGAAATGTTAGGGGTGCCTGCTTCGAAGCGATTAGGAATATCAGCGTAGCTACTGCTTTCTATGCTGACTTTGCGTATCATTTCGCCTCCCCCCAAAAAAGGCGGCATGCTTCTTAACAGCTCAGCTTTGCCCCAGAGTGCACCTGCGCCTGTAGGGCCGCACATTTTGTGACCAGATAGCGTATAGAAATCTACTTCTAAAGCTTGTACATCTACAGGCACGTGGGGTGCTGCTTGCGCGCCATCTGCAATCATAATTGCGCCAAGCCCATGGGCTTTTTGGGCGAGTTGCTTTATAGGATGAATGACGCCTAGCACGTTTGACATGTGTGCTACAGAAACAACTTTGGTTTTGTTAGAAAGCAAGCTTTCAAAATGATTTAAGTCTAAGCGTTGCTCTTTGGTAAGCTTTATGGCTTTTATGACCGCACCTGTTTTTTGAGCTACAAAATGCCAAGGGATGATGTTTGCATGGTGCTCAGCGTAATCAATAATGATTTCATCATTTTCTTTTAAATTGCTCATACCCCAGCTGTAAGCAATTAAGTTCATAGCTTCGGTGGTGTTACGTGTAAAAATGACACTATTAGGGTCAGGAGCGTTTAGGAATTTGGCTAACTTGAGTCTGGCTGCCTCGTAAAGGTCAGTTGCTTCTACAGATAAGGTATGTGCGCCTCTATGCACATTGGCATGATGTTGATAATAGTAATTTACTATGCTCTCAACAACTTGTTTTGGTTTTTGTGACGAGGCAGCATTATCAAAATAAATAAGGGGCTTGCCATTAACGGTTCTTTCTAAAATAGGAAAGTCAGCACGAAGCTTAGTTACATCTAAGGACATAGCTTAAGTTTAACACATAAAATCGGAATCATTCCGAATTAATAACGCTATTATAATGTTAGCCTGAGACTATTTTTACAACAGCGCCAAAAGTTAAAGAAAATATGTCACTATAAGACAGGTGGTAAACACAAAACCAAAGCAAAGATTCTACCCTACAGACCTGCTAGCAGGCTTCAGTGTAGCCCTAATCGCCATACCGCAAGCCCTAGCCTACGCAGAACTCGCAGGCATGCCCGCCTACACAGGGCTTTACGCAGTTGCCTTTGCCAGCATAGCCGCAGCCTTCTTTGCCTCAAGCCCCTACTTGCAAGCAGGCCCAGTCGCAACCACATCCCTTTTAACCCTAGGCGTACTAAGCCAACTCGCAGAACCCTTCAGCCCAAACTACGTTGCACTCGCAGGCCTACTCGCACTCATAGTTGGCATAATAAGACTCATCTTTGGCATATTCAAAATGGGCCGTGTAGCCTACCTCATGTCACAACCCGTACTCATGGGCTTCATGAGCGCAGCCGCACTCCTCATCATCGCATCCCAACTACCCACTGCCCTCGGTGTGAAAACCCAAAGCTCGAGTATCCTTTATAACCTATTCACCACAGTTTCGCAGCCCAGCCAGTGGCAAGCAGACGCTATCTTGCTATCTGTATTCACAGTAAGCCTCATGCTACTCGGTAAAAAAATACATCCCCTGTTCCCAAGCGTACTCATAGTTGTTTTAGTCGGCATTTTCTACAGCATGTTCTTACCCTACTCGAGTGCCCTTATAGGCAGCATACCTAGGGGCTTTCCTAGCTTGTCTTTAAACCTACCTTGGCAAGCCCTACCTAGTTTAGTTTTAGGTGGCGCAGTCATAGCGATTGTTGGTTTTGCTGAGGCTGCTTCAATATCACGAACTTACGCAACCTTAGACCGCAGCACTTGGAATGCCAATAAAGAATTCATAAGTCAAGGTGCAGCCAACCTAGCATCAGGCCTCTTCGGAGGCTTTCCGGTAGGAGGCTCCTTTTCACGCAGCTCAGTCAACCGCCTAGCAGGCGCAAAAACACGCTGGAGTGGTCTTGTTACAGGCCTTACCGTACTTGCCTTCTTACCCTTCACTTTCTTACTAGCAGACTTACCCAAAGCCATACTCGGCGCCATCATCATAGCTGCCGTAGTCAACTTAGTACGCTTAAAAGAACTCTGGAAGCTAAAAAACTACTCCAAAACCCAAGCTTACATAGCTTGGATAAGTTTCGCCCTCACGCTAGTACTAGCTCCCCGTGTTGACTTAGCCATACTCATAGGCATAGCCATGGCCATAGCTCACCATCTACGCAGAGAACAACAAGTCTACATAGACATATGGATATACGACAGCGTACTGCACGTAAAACCCAAAGGCGTCTTATGGTTTGGCTCGAGTGCCGCGGTCGAAGAAAAACTTAATGAAGCTCTTGCAAGACACAAAGATGCTACCAAACTAGACTTGCACTTAGGCGGTTTGGGTCGTATAGATTTAAGTGCTGCGCTTATGCTTAAACGCCTCATGATAGACGCAGAAAAAGCAGGTTTAGAGGTAGAACTTGTGAGCGTGCCACCCATGGCGAGAAGCTGGGTGGAGCGCGTCTGGGCAGATGAACTCGAGTAAAGCAAAAAGCTTTGTTGCGCATTGAGCTGCAAATCTAGACCATTTTTGACCTGAAACCTATTATGATAAACTTGAGACATTGATGTCTCGGTTTCAGAGCAGGCATCCTTTGATCCCTTTTACTTTTAGGAGTTCTTTATGTCTCATTCACGTGATTTTCGTGTTGCTGTTGTTGGTGCTGGGCCGAGTGGTTTTTTTGCGACTGAAGCACTTTGTAAACAACTTGATGCTGTTTCTGTTGATATTTTTGATAAGTTGCCTACGCCGTTTGGGTTGGTGCGTTTTGGGGTTGCGCCTGATCATCAGAAAATTAAGTCTGTTACAAAGGTTTATGAGCGCACAGCTTCAAAAGATAATGTGCGGTTTTTTGGTAATGTTGCTTTTGGTAAAGCTTTAAGTCATGCTGATTTAAAGCGGCATTATGATGCCATTATTTATACGGTGGGTGCTTCGAGTGATCGTAGTCTAGGTATTAAAGGTGAAGATTTGCTGGGCAGCATGTCTGCGACTGAGTTTGTGGCTTGGTACAACGGGCATCCTGATTATGAAACGCATATTGAGAGTATAACTGCTGAAGCGGTAGCGGTTATTGGTATGGGTAATGTTGCTGTAGATGTTACGCGTATTTTGGCTAAGTCAGTGACTGAGCTTGCCACGTCTGATATTACAGATCATGCGCTTGAGGTGCTTAAAGATAGTAGGGTTAAAGATATTTATATGATTGGTCGTCGTGGCCCTGCGCAGGCGAAGTTTACGACTAAGGAGCTAAGGGAATTAGGTGAGCTTTTAAATGCAGATATTGTAGTGAGTGAAGCTGACATGCAGATTGATGAGGCGAGCCTTGCTTCTGTTGAAGATCAGCCTGCTGTTAAGAAAAATTTAGAAGTCATGCAAGGCTTTGCTAAGCAAGTTCAAGAAGGCAAGGCGCGCCGTGTGCATCTTCGTTTCTTAGATTCACCTGTAGAAATTTTAGGTGACACTAAAGTAGAAGCTATAAAACTAGAGAAAAATAAGCTCGAGCTTAGTGACTCGGGCTATATAAATGCGGTGGGTACAGGTGAGTTTGAGCTGCTTCCTGTGCAGATGGTGTTGCGTAGTGTGGGCTACCGTGGGGTGGCTTTAGAGGGTGTGCCTTTTAATGAGCGGCGTGGGGTTATTCCGAATGATAAAGGTGTTGTGCAAGATGAGCAGGGAAATAGAGTGGCAGGTGAGTACGTGGCAGGTTGGATTAAGCGTGGGCCGAGTGGTGTGATTGGTACAAATAAAGCAGATGCCATGGAAACCGTAGAGCAGCTCATAGCGTTACAAGCAACAGAAGATTTAAGTGAAGATGACCCTAAGAACCCAACGGCTATTACTGACTTGTTAAAAGCAAAAAACATTAAGTACGTTAGTTTTGAAGACTGGCTCGAGCTTGATAAGTTAGAGCTTGCCGCGGGTGAGCAGCAGGGCAGACCTAGAGTTAAATTTACAAATGTTGAAGAAATGCTTAGGCTTGTTGCAAGGGTAAGTAAGTAACGGTGTTTTGAATTTGTTTTGCTTATACCAAGTCCGAAAAGGTACTTCATAAACTCTTACAGAGTTGATTACGTCCCGAACAGCCTTGAGCCACAAGAGCGCAGCGGTTATGAAATGAAGTTTAGCAATCAAAGATGATAC